>JAJYSO010000031.1 GCA_021793535.1 Bacteroidota bacterium
CAAATATGTAGTATGACCCTGATTCATAAGGGATTTCTTTCATAGCCTTTGAATCGTGAACGGAAGCTTCGGTGATATGAAAAAATGCCGGTATCTGTGTTTCCACATCATACAATGTGTGCACTTTGATACCACCCTTTCTCCTGCGGAACTTTGCCCACCAGAACACGGAAAGGCAAAGATCAATCGTGGTAGAATCGAAAGCATACACGTTGCCACCCAGATCGAAGATATTGGTGGATCTGGTCGCTCTGGCCCGATTGACCAAGCAGTAGGCGTACTCCTAAAAATGTGGTAGTTCCTATCCTGATTAGCCCTGGCCAATGATGATCGGGAGACATTCTTGCCCATTCCCAAGTGATAACATTTGGATCGGAGGGCATCAAGTGCGATCACCAGATCCCGCAGACTTTCACGATTGGACAGCTGGCCGAACATCAATGAAAGCAACTGGTTTCAGCAAGTGAAATGCTTCACATATTTGTCGCCTTGATACTTGGCTACAATACGGTTGAACTTACTGCGGTTGAGAAACGAGACCAACTGGGCGAAAACATATTTATCTTGAAACATAGAATGTCAGATTCATCTGAACACAAAGCTATGTTTTCAAGTCCGTTCGGTATAAAAGCCTCTGTAACTAACTATATTTCATATATTTCAAAGAACAATTTTAGATTTTAATGGGACAGCAATGAAGAGTATTCTAAAACAAAAGATAATTATTTTGAAGGTTCAGGAGAGAACTTTCCCAACCCGCACCTTAAAGAATTGAGTGCAGCTTCAGCCAATTGGAAATCGACAGAGACTTTTTCGGATCAAGCTAAAATGCGTTATGTAGGGCTTTTAAGCTATAATCTCGATTATAAATATTTGTTAGATGCTAGCTATTCTTATCAAGGAGACTCTAGATTTTCTAAAAAATTTGATAGCTTTTATTCGATAGGAGTTGCTTGGAACCTGGATAAAGAGTCCTTTTTGGAGAATCTCGATTTTATTAGTCGCCTTCGTTTGCGGGCAGGCTATGGGCTTACGGGTAATGCAGGTATAGAAAGAAATCAATACCAAGAGTTGATTTCCTATGGTTCCTACAGAGACCAACCCGCTTCTAATATCGACGTCTACGGTACAGATGCCACTTGGGAAAAGAGCAAGCGATTTGATGTTGGGGCGGAGTTTTCTCTTTTTGATTTCCGGCTCTCGGGATCTATTGGATTTTATTCCAATGAAACAACAGACATGTTACTAGAAGTTCCCATCCCGTATACTAAAGGATTTGTAGGAGGACGTGTGCTTCAAAATAATGGAAACATGATCAATCGGGGCCTGGAAATAGAATTGGGAGGAGATCTTTTAAAAACTACTGATTTCAGCTGGTATCTGGGAGGCACATTCTCTACTTTTTACAACAGAGTAAAATCGATCCCAGAAGGTGGTGAAATTACAGAAGACCTGTATGTGATCCACAAAGGACACAAATTAAGAGAGTGGTTTTTGCCGGACTGGGCGGGAGTGGATCCTGCTAATGGGGATCCATTGTGGTATAAAGATCGGACCCAGAGTGAAGAGACGACAAATTTGTACAGTGAGGCAAAAAGGAATTATCAAGGAACGAGCCCTTTGCCAACTTTTAACAGCTCGCTAAACACCAGCATAAAGTTCAAAAATATCTTTTTGGAAGCTACACTTTTTTATTCTGGAGGGAATCAGATTTATGACTTTAAACAAAATTATACGATGACTACAAGCGGCAGTACCTTTTCTGAGCAAAGCTTTATGCAAAAGGTTTACGATCAGGCCTGGAGAGAGCCAGGGGATGTCGCGGAATTTCCAAGATTTGATTATAACGACTCGAAAGTCAGCAGTGCCACCAATAACTCCACCCACTTTCTGTACGATGGAGATTACATCAGATTAAGAGATATTACCTTAGGTTATAATTTTAATAAAGAATTTGTGCAGCAATTAAAATTGGAAGCCCTAAACGTTTCGATCCAGGCACAGAATCTGTGGACTTGGGTAAAGGATAAAGACTTGGATTGGGACCCAGAGGTGCCCGTTAGCATTGGGCAAATCTTTTACACGACGCCACCTGTTAAAAGTATAGTTTTTAATTTGAATTTAAAGTTTTAAAAATGAAAAGATTTTTTATAGAAATTGTAAGCTTTCTATGTATACTGTTCATGATAGGATGTTCTACTAATCCGACAGTATTGGATCAGGACTTCCTTGAAATCAAAGAGGAGAATGATTTGGAAGCCATGATTAACGGAGCCTATTCCGATATGGTAGATTGGCGGTTTATGGGGCGTGAAGATATTTTAATTGGAGAGGTTCGGGCTGACAATGTATATTCCAATTCAAGGACTGGTCGCTATGGGTCTATGTCCAAAATGACCGTTGAATATGTAAGGACCGACACGGACGATGATGTGGGCTGGTTCTATCAATATCTATATAGCACTATAGGCAAGGCCAATGTGATTATTAACAGTGACTTTGATAATTTGATTGTGGAGGGAGAAGAGTCAAATAAGTTCCACATTTTAGGAGAAGCTTACGCCATTAGAGCCTTTTCTCATTTTGAAGCTCTCAAGTTTTTTGGACAACAATTTTTAGAGGAAGGGGAAGGATTGGGAGTGGCCTATGTCACCGAATATAAAAGCGATGATTTTGCAGTTCGGGAATCTGTGGAAGATAATAAAAAGCACATCTACCAAGATATTGAGCGGGCTATTGAGAACATGAAGAAGGGACAGGGCTCCGCGTTTGCCACGGATAAGACCAACTTTACCTTGGATGCGGTATATGCGCTACAATCCAGGGTGGGGGTTTATTTTGGAACCACAGAAGACTATGCGATCGCCAAGAATGCTGCGGAGGAGATTTTAGGGAAATATATTTTGACTCCAGCAAATCAATATGTGAATTACTGGAAGGATTCGGCGCCGGGTGCAGAATCCATCTTCGAACTGGAAAGAAGTACCAATAATAATGATGGTTCTGATAATTTAGCAGGTCTATATCATGGGGTTTATAGCGATATCGTTGCTTTTAAAAATGTACGAGAAGACGCAGAGTTTGATGAAAATGATGTCAGGGCTTCCAAAGAAATGATTGATTGGGATGGAAATGAGTTGCGCAATTATGGAAAATATCCTTCTGGTGGAGAAAAATTAGGGTCCGATAATATTAAAGTTTTTCGTTATGCAGAAGTTGTGTTAAACTACGCGGAAGCTATATTGCATTCAGATCCGGTAAAGGCAAAGGATTATTTGAATGAAGTCGCTGTAGCACGAAATGCTATACCCTATACGGAAGCGAATATGGAAAACATCCTTAAGGAAAGAAGAAAGGAATTCATCTTCGAAGGGTTCCGTTTCCACGATTTGGCACGAACAGGAAGAGATATACCCGATATTGATCCGACGGCACCAAATAACCATGGAGTAGTTCCTTATGGAAGTTATAAGTATGCACTTCCCATTCCTCGCCACGATATGGACTCTAATCCTGAGATGAAACAAAATCCAGGCTATAAGAAATAAGATTGATTTTTCATATAGGATAATTTCGGATAGAATTCCTCCTGAATAAATTGGCCATTCAGGAGGAATCCTATTTTTACTCCCAATTGTGTGTGCCGCGGTGCACCAATGCACACCTTAAAATCCTCATGGTGATCGTATGGCTTTAGAAAGAGGTTCGCACTCTTATAGAAGAAATTTTTCGAATTGTTCTTATCCCTTCTGTGTATCCTTTCTTAAGTTGATTCCGTAGGTCTTGGAAACATTTTTACCATACTTTTTTAGAAGATATTAATATAATATTAATGTTTTTTGATTATTACAACAAAATATTCTAATTATTCATTGTATATAATTAAATAAAAGTTAATATTTGTCGTTAAAATTAAATTTTAATTCTAACGTTTATGAAAACAAAAAGAAATCGTTTATTGACTTTTGTTTTGGCTTTTGTTTTGCCACTTGTGTTTGCACAAGCTCAAACAATGCAAATATCCGGAACAGTTTCTGATAGGAATAGCGTTCCCATACCGGGAGTTAATATTACCGTTGAAGGTACCTCTCTGGGTACCAGTACTGACTTTGATGGGAATTATACTATTGCTGTGGAGAAAGGTCAAGTTTTGCAATATAGTAGCATAGGCTTTCAGGACCAAAGCATAACGGTAGCGGAGGAATCCGTTATTGATGTAACACTGGAAGAGGGGACTTCTCTTGATGAAGTGGTTGTTACTGCTCTAGGGATAGAAAAGACACCGGATGCGGTAACTTCATCTCAACAGATTATCAGTGCAGAAACGTTAAACCGGGCCTCCAATCCTAGTGCGGTAGAGGCCTTAACAGGTAAAGTTGCGGGGCTGCGTATTTCTCAGACAGGAAGCACCGTGGATGCATCAAACTCCATTCAACTTCGTGGAATGCGGACCATAACTGGTAATAACGAGGCCCTTATTGTCATTGATAATGTGAAATCCGATGCGGATGTTTTTGCTTCCTTGCCGGCTGACCAAATTGCTTCCATAAACGTGATCAAGGGAGCTCAAGGCGCGGCCTTATATGGTGCAGATGGAGTAAATGGGGTTATAGTGGTTAACACGACCAAAGGCTCTAAAAGTGGTTTACAAATTACCTATAATGGTTCTATTGATTTTGAAAAGGTGGCTTTTCTTCCTAAACGGCAAACCGTTTATGGCCAAGGCTGGGATCACGATAGAGATCAATATGAAAACGGGGCATGGGGTCCAGAATTGGACGGAAGTGAAACAGCTTACGGATTACCCATGTACGATTATGACGGAGACGGATTTATTACTTTAGATGGATTGGGCTGGGGGAATGGAACACCCAGTACCGGTGACAATCCCGCTGCCTTTGTTGGCCCTTATAAAGCAAGAGGAGATGAAATCAAGAAATTTTTTGAAACCGGTATAAATTATCGAAACAGTGTAACGTTAAATACAGGCTCCGCGGACGAATACATTCTCTTTAATCTCAGTCACAACAGAAGAGATTTTATTATAAAAGACGATAAAATGGACCGGACCTCTATGATGCTGAAAGCCGGTGCAAACTTGGGGAAATTTTCCTTTAGTGGAGGATTGAACTATATCCGTACAGATGTCAGACAAGCCCCCATAGATTTTGCGGACTCTAGAGGTTCTGCTATCTATCATAACGTGTTGCAGTCTGGACCGGATATTCCAATCACTTGGTATAAGCAATATCCCGACAATGCTTATTCTTGGAATATTTATTATTTGAACCCGTATTGGATTATCAAGCATCTTAGAGAAAGCAGAACACGTGATTTTTTCAATGCGACAGCAGGGTTTTCCTATGAAATTAACGACCATATTAGCTTCCAGTATACGGGAAACTTACGTCGAACTTTTGACCGTTCCCAAAGCCATAGAGATGCCTTTGATGCGAGTATCTATGACCCCGGATATCCGGGGGATATTTCCTCTGGCTTTTATCAAAAAGATAAAGACTGGTTTGATTATTATGGTGATTTCATGATCAATTTTGATTATGATCTTTCAGAAGATTGGAGGTTAACGGCAAACATTGGTCATAACTACCAAGAAAATCGTTATGAAGTGGCAGAGAACGGCGGCTCAAGCCTTCAAGTGGCAGGGGTTTATAATATTGCCAATGTGACTCAATTGGCACCGCTTAGCGATTTGGAAAATGGACATTTTAGAAAGAGTTCACATGCTTTGTTTGCCAACTTAGATTTAGCCTTTAAAAATTATTTGTTCCTTAATGCGACGGCAAGAAATGAATGGTCTTCGGTGCTACCGAAGTCGAATAACTCCTATTTTTATCCTTCTGTAGGAGTTTCTTTTATTCCTACAAAAGCCTTTAATTTTGGAGGAGATGTTTTAAGTCGTGCAAAAGTTTCAGCGAACTGGACCCAAGTAGGGAACTCTAGTGCGGTAGATTGGTATATCATAAATGGTATTACACAAATAGGTTCAGGCTATCCTTTTCAAGGGGTGAATTCCTATCGAAATAATCTGTCTCCGGCAGATCCGGATATTAAACCGGAATTTGTAACCTCTTCCGAATTAAATCTTGAATTGGATTTCTTTCATCAACGCATCACTTTTGAGGGTTCCGTTTATCAACAAGACACTAAAGATTTGATTACTAAGCAAACTACTTCTAGTTCTTCTGGAATTGAAAATCAGCTGATTAATATTGGTAAGATGAGGGCTCGCGGAGCAGATTTAAACATTGGATTTGTGCCGGTACGGACTCCGGATTTCGAATGGAATTTGAACCTGGGTTATTCTTTTAATGAATCGAGAATTCTAAAAGTTTCCGATGATACCGATGAGGTGGCATTAGAGACGGGTAACTCGTGGGGTATTTATGCTCAAGAGGGCTCTTTGTTTCCTTTAATTAAGGTGACGCATATGGAGCGAGATCCTGAGGGTCGTATTGTGGTCAACCCTAATAATGGTAACCCTTTAATCACAAGCTCATTAGAAAATATTGGAATTGCGATTCCAAAGAGTATTTATAACTTTTCAACTAGTGTTTCCTATAAGGGTTTTAAATTAAGTGCAGTTGCTGATTTGAGATTGGGTAGTAAAGTTATTGCAGAGAACATCAGCACTTTGGCATTTAATGGAACATTACATGAAACTGGAGATTTTGATAGGAACCAAGGAGGATCTGTTTTACCAAACTCTGTGATTCCTGATGGAAATGGAGGGTATGTGGAAAACACTTCTGTGAAGACCGGTGGAGAAAATTATGCCAATTTCTTGGATTACTACAGCTCAATCTATCGGAGTATTGGTGAGAATTTAGTAGTGGATGGCCGTGCCTTTAAGTTGAGGGAGGTAGCACTTTCTTATTCTTTGCCCAAAACACTTTTAAGCCAAATTGGGTTGAGAGAAGTGAATATCGGGATTCATGGAAGAAACATCTTTACAAAGTTTGCCAAAAACAACTTGAACTATGTGGATCCTGAAACGAGTAATTTTGAAGGTAATGCTATCGGTTTTGCAGCTCAGGATCAATATCCGACCACCAAGGCTTATGGGGCCTCTCTTACAGTTAAATTTTAATTATATAAAATCGCAATGATTATGAAAAAATATATTTTTTTAATATTTCTGAGCACATTAGTTATTTCATGTAGCCTTGATAACAATCAAGACCCTAATGAAGTAAGTGCAGAGGCAGCCATCCCTTCTCTGCGACTTTCTACGGCCTCTAATTCGGCATATTCTGCCCTGGCTAGAGATATGAATGGTCTAGGGAATTATTGGATGAACGCCTGGTCAGGAAATGAGGCCTACTACGGTGGGCCTGCAACCGTTGAAAATAACTTGGAGATGACCACTTCTTTTTATCAGGATATTTGGTTGGATTCGTATAAGGCCATTGCACGATTACAACAAATTATTGATCATGAAGCCGCCGAAGAATCTCCCAATTACGTGGCCATTGCAAAAGTCCAAAAGGCCTTTTATATGCAGTATTTGGTTGATTTATATGGGGATGTGCCTTATTCCGATGCTTTTAAGGAAACCGAATCCTCGGCACCAAAATACGACAAGGACATAGAGGTGTATAAAGGATTGGTCCAAGAGCTTAAAGAAGCTATTAGTTTAATTGATCAGAACGACGGAAATGAGCAGTATTCCGTTGATGGGTCCAGTGATCCCATCTTTGGAGGGAATATGGGTAAGTGGAAGGACTTCGCAAATACTGTGCTGTTAAAATATGCGGTCCGTCTGTCGAATACGAGTGACTCTGAAGGCCAGAGTTTAAGGAATGAAATCATTTCTGCGCTCTCCGGAGCTTCTTTTATAACGGCAGATGTGACTATTAATCCAGGGTATAATAACGACTCAGATTCTGGGCAGAATCCTTTATATAATGAATGGGGATGGGAAACTTTTTCGAAATCTCGATCCAGAGGTAGAATATCGGTAGCTTCCGAACACCTCATCAGGTCACTTGAGGGGGAATCTAGCAAAATTACACACGGTATAAAGGATTCTCGGATTGGATTTTTATTTAAAAAGGCGATTCAATACACCGGAGGTTCCGGGACAGGTCCCGAGGGATACTATGGATATGTACAGGGACACACCAATGATGGCTTCCAAAGAGAATATGGATTTGATCCCTTTGACCCGGGTCTGGTGAAGCCCAGTGAAAACAATTTGTCTTTTAAAGGGGGGCTCTTAGGAGAAGAGGGTGATGTTGGTGCTCCCATGGATGGGGTTTTGATGATGTTAGCCGAGAGTGAATTCCTGCAGGCAGAGGCCGCCGTTTTAGGCTTCAGTGGCTTTAGTAATGGACAAGGGCATTTTGAGAGTGGCATTATGGCTTCCTTTGATTTTGACGGTGCTTATCTAGATGTAGATAAAGATGACGATGATGATGAAATTGATGTAGGTGCGGAAGCTGGAGACTATATAACGGCTATTTCTTCTCGGGCCAAAGTGGGCTGGACCGGAAGCAATGAGGATAAAATTGCTGCAATTCAGTATCAAAGATGGGTTGCTTTGACCAACTATAACGGGATGGAGTGCTATATCAATTACCTGAGGACAGGCTATCCTGAGACTCCACTGGCTACAACCACTACCCGTACCAATAAACCATGGCGATTGCTTTATCCCGCTCATGAATACTCTTCAAATAGTTCCAATGTACCAGACATTAGTTTGGATGAGGTCTTTTCAAAGGGAGAAGCCACTCCTTTTATCTATAAATAATACTAGTTTGTTTTAGAACAATACAAAACCTGTAGAGCATTTTCTCTGCAGGTTTTGCCATTGTGTGCCGTATGTTTTACCCATTTTGGTGAAGAAAATATATCGTTCCATCTCTCAGTGAATCACAAGCAAAGGAAAGTAAATCTGAAGGGAGTGGATGGGATTGTAGCCTTCAAAATCTGTTTGCATAAAATTAAATCGTTTACCCCTTAAAATACTTCCGTTTAAAATACAAGCTCATTCGCACCAACAATATCAAAACGGGAACCTCGACCAATGGACCGATGACGGTGGTAAAAGCTTCTCCAGAATTTATTCCGAAAATAACAATAGCTACCGCAATGGCTAATTCAAAGTTATTACCAGAGGCTGTAAATGCTATAGAAGCGGTTTGATCGTATTGCACTCCCACACTTTTGGTAAGGAAGAAGGAAAGGAAAAACATCAGCACAAAATAGAGTGTCAATGGAATAGCGATGGTGACGACGTCCATCGGGATTTTAACAATCAGTTGACCTTTTAAAGAGAACATCACCACTACCGTAAACAAAAGAGCAATGAGGGTCATGGGAGATATAGCCGCAATGAATTGTTGGTGATACCATTCTTTTCCTTTTTTTCTCACAAGAACAATTCTTCCTAGAATTGCCAAGGCAAATGGAATTCCTAAGTAAATAGCCACGCTTTCTGCTATAGTTTTAATGGATATGTCAACAATAGCACCTTCTAATCCAAAGTAAGGAGGGAGCAGGGTGATAAAAACCCAAGCATAAAAGCTATAAGCGAAAACTTGAAATATACTATTTAAAGCCACCAAGCCTGCACCGTACTCACTGCTGCCTTGTGAGAGGTCATTCCAAACCAGCACCATGGCAATACAGCGAGCTAAACCGATCAATATTACCCCTGTCATATATTCGGGATAATCTCGTAAGAAAATTATAGCTAATACAAACATCAGTAGGGGGCCAACAATCCAGTTTAGTAATAAGGAGATCGATAGAATTTTTACATTTTTAAATACTTTTGGAAGCATGCTAAAATCTACTTTTGCCAACGGGGGATACATCATTAAAATCAATCCGATAGCAATCGGAATATTCGTTGTTCCCACATTAAATTGATTTACGAATTCTGGAGTTCTCGGAAAAAAATACCCGATTGACACTCCCATAAACATGGCAAGAAAAATCCATAACGTAAGATTTCGATTTAAAAAGCTCATTTTTTTTGAAGGCGTTGTATTTGCTGAGGTCATTTTCTAATTATTTTGGAAAAAACGTAATAGAGTTCAGATGCTATTTCTATATTTATTGCTTTGTATTTTAGGATTTTA
>JAJYSO010000032.1 GCA_021793535.1 Bacteroidota bacterium
TTCCGATCTATTTGCCCGAAGAACAACAGCAGGAGTTTAATGTCATGGTCAATAATTATCGGCAGGAATTGTATACGGAGGCTTATAAAGACATGATTATTGAGCATCAAATGGATACAGTTGTAACGCCTGAACAGTACGATAGTTATTTTCAAGAAAACAAGCAAAAGTACAAGCTCGATCGAGATATTGTGAAATTGCGTTATATTCGGCTTCCGAAAGATTATAAGGAAGTTGATAAAATTAAAAAGATGCTGAAGCGATTTGATCAGGAGGATAAAGAAAACTTAGATATTCACACCTCCTTGTCAGATTTCTATTATCTCAACGACTCTTTATGGCTGGAGGCTAAGAATATGACTTCAATCTTGCACGCTCCCGAGCTCTCCTCGGATGATAAGAATTACTTAAAAAAAGGTAATTTTTTGGAGTACAATGATTCGATAAGTTTATATTTGATTTTCATAAAAGACGTGCGCCTGAGAGATGAAGAAGCACCCGAGAGTTTTTTAAAACCTCGTATCAAACGTATTATTTTAAATAAGCGAAAATTAGAGTTTGAAAAAAAATTAGAAAAAAGGATTTTAGATGATGCATTGGAAAACAATAAATTTGAGACTTATAATTAAGCATACCTTTTTCATTGGACTGTTCTTTACATTGGGTACTTTGGAAGCTCAAGTTTTCAACCCTGGGGAACCTACTTTGAACCAGAGCAATCAGTTTGAGAGAGACTCCGTTATTACCCCTACCGAACGAACGGTGACGGCTGTCCCTCAGGAATCTCCTTTGGACTCTTTGGAAAAAACGGATTTTGATCGCTATAAAATAGATGGAGTAGTCGCTGTGGTGGGCAAATATCTTATTTTAAAAAGTGATATTGAAAAATTTAGAATAGATATCGAAAGTAGATTTCCGGATAATGCGGATGTTAGCGACTGTGAAATCATCGGAAACATGATGGAAAATAAACTTTTTTCTCATGCTGCCCTTCAAGATAGCACCGTATATGGAATGGTGCAAGATGAGCAGTTGAGAAACCAAGTTGACCAACAATTGGCTCAATTAGAGCAACATATCGGCAGCATGGACAAGGTCTTAGAGTACTATAGGAAAGATTCTGAGAAGGAAATAAGGGATGAACTTTTTGAAGTAAATAAAGAGAATCAATTGGCTGAAGCTATGCAGCAAAAGATTGTCGACGATATTGAAATTACCCCCGAGGAGGTAAAAACATTTTTTGATGATATTCCAAAAGACGACCGCCCTAAGTTTAGCGATGAAGTGGAGCTATCTCAAATTCTTATTGAGCCCAAAACACCGCAGAATGAGATCGATAAAGTGGTGGACCAGCTCAACCAGATCCGCGAGGATATTCTGGAGGGACGATCCAGTTTTGCTACAAAAGCGGTCTTGTATTCACAAGATGGAACCAGTGCAGAAGGGGGGAAGATGTCCATTACGCGAAAAGACCCTCTTGATAAAGACTTTAAAGAGATTGCCTTTAGCTTAAGAGAAGGAGAAATAAGCAAACCTTTTAAATCTTCCTTTGGCTATCATATTGTTCAAGTCGACCAAGTTTTGGGACAAAAAAGAAATATTCGACACATTATTTTAATTCCTAAGGAAACGAACGAATCTTTACAAGCTGCAAAAGCAAAAGCCGATAGTATTCGCACCTTGATTGATGATGGTGAACTTACTTTTGCCCAAGCTGCCTTACGCTTTTCTGATGATGAAGAGACCCGAGGAGATGGAGGGAGATTGATCAATCCTAGAACGGGAGATAGTCGTTTTGAGATGACCAGTATTGATCCTACAATGTATAATGAAGTGAAGCGTTTAAAAACCGGTGAAGTTTCAAAGCCTCTTATAGACCAAACAAGAACCGGTAGAAAATACTATAAATTAATTACCGTTACGGGATTTTATCCGGAGCATATTGCTGATTATGCCAAGGATTATACCAAGATTATGGATCTGGCTTTGCAAAATAAGCAGATAAAAGCCATAGAGAAATGGAGGAAAGAGGAGATTGATGAAACTTTTGTAAAGATTAGTAAGGAATATACCAGCTGTGAGTTTGATGAAAATTGGTTGAAAAAATAAAACAATGTCAGACGTTAAAGCAGTGGATGAGCTCTTAGAGAAGTACGATCTGACTTGTCGTGAGATTGCTAAAGTGATTGTTGGACAAGATCAGGTTATTAAACAGCTTTTAATCACTATTTTTTCCGGCGGGCATGCCTTGCTGATCGGTGTCCCTGGCCTAGCTAAAACATTGACCATCCATACTGTAGCAAGAGTAATGGGATTGGATTTTAAACGTATTCAGTTTACACCGGATCTGATGCCGAGTGATATTTTGGGAGCTGAAATACTGGATGAAAACCGAAACCTCAGATTTATTAAAGGCCCTGTTTTTGCCAATCTTGTCCTGGACGATGAGATCAACAGGACGCCTCCTAAGACGCAAGCCGCCTTATTAGAAGCTATGCAAGAAAAAGCAGTGACAATTTCTGGAGAGCGGTATCCGCTGGCAGCACCTTATTTTGTTTTAGCAACACAAAATCCGATCGAGCAAGAAGGAACTTATCCTTTGCCCGAGGCCCAGTTGGATCGTTTTATGTTTTCCATTTTATTGAGCTACCCTTCCTTTGAAGAGGAGATCGAAGTTGTGAAAAATACTACCTCTACACATTCCCCCGAGATTGATTCTCTTTTTACAGCAAGTGACATCTTGAAGATTCAAGAGTTGGTTCGAAAAGTTCCTGTATCTGATCATGTGGTCCGTTATGCCGTACGCCTAACCTCTAAAACAAGACCAGACAGTACCTATGCGACCGATTTTGTAAAGGAATATATCGATTGGGGAGCAGGGCCCAGAGCTTCTCAAAATTTGATATTGGCAGCCAAAACACATGCTATTTTAAACGGGAAATACTCCCCTGACATCGAGGATATTAAAGCAGTGGCTACAGGTATTTTGCGACATCGTATCATTAAAAATTACAAGGCGGAAGCGGAGGGATATACGGTAGAATCTATTATCCAAGCCCTCTTTTAGCCCATACCCTTATACCTTCCCCTGCGTGCTTGGGGGATAAAGTCATTTTCCATGAAAAGAATTCTTTTACTCAGTGATACCCATGGTTATATTGATGAGCGTATTTTGGAATGGGCAAAACAGGCCGATGAGGTATGGCATGCTGGCGATATTGGAAACATTGAAGTAGCCGATAAGCTTGAAAAGCAAGGTCTTTTTAGGGCCGTTTACGGGAATATAGATGGCAATACGATAAGGCAAACCTATCCACTAGACAATCGTTTTATGTGCGAAGAAGTATCGGTTTGGATAACGCATATCGGGGGGTATCCGGGGCGTTATAATGCCCGAGTTAAGCATTTGCTCTATAATGACCCACCCAAACTTTTTATAACCGGTCATTCTCATATTTTAAAAGTGATGAATGATCAGCGGCTGCATATGTTACACATGAACCCAGGGGCGATAGGCAAACAGGGGTTTCATAGAAAAAGGACAATGTTGAGATTTGTTATAGAAGGGAAGGAAATAAAGAATTTGGAGATTATAGAATATGAACGATAGCTTATACTCTTTTTGAATTCTCTTTCCAGCAATTAATTGTAAATTTGCAATCTAAATTGGGATTATGTTAGATAAATTGAATTTGATAAAACAGCGTTTTGATGAAATAAATGATCTGATCATCCAACCCGAGGTGATTGCAGACCAGAAGCGCTATGTCAAACTCACAAAGGAATATAAGGAACTCAAAGAGCTAATGACAGAGCGCAAGAAGTATATTGAGTTGACACAAAATATTGAGGAGGCTCATGAACTCCTTGAAGGGGGTGATGACCAGGAAATGATTGAGATGGCCAAGATTCAGCTTTCTGAAGCAGAGGAAGAGTTGCCAAAGCTTGAGGAGAAAATTAGAATGATGTTAATTCCCAAGGACCCGGAAGATGAAAAAAATGCTGTGGTGGAAGTGCGTGCTGGTACCGGGGGAGATGAAGCCAGTATTTTTGCCGGAGATATTTTTAAAATGCTTAGTCGGTATTGTGAACATCGAGGCTGGAAGGTAGATATCGTGGATTTTAATGAAGGAACAAATGGGGGGTTTAAAGAGATCCAATTTGAAGTTTCGGGGGATGAAGTATACGGAAGCTTAAAATATGAAGCGGGTGTACATCGGGTACAGCGTGTTCCCCAAACCGAGACACAAGGTCGGGTACACACCAGTGCTGCTTCCGTTATGGTTTTTCCTGAAGCAGAGGAGTTCGACATCGAAATTGATCCCAAGGATGTTCGGATCGATTACTTCTGCTCTTCTGGACCTGGAGGGCAATCCGTCAATACGACATACTCCGCCGTGCGGCTGACCCATGAACCTACAGGATTAGTAGCGCAATGTCAAGATCAGAAATCTCAACATAAAAATAAAGAAAAAGCGTTTAAGGTGCTGCGTTCTAGACTGTATGATTTGGAATTAGCCAAAAAGCAGGCAGAAGATGCTGAAAAACGTGGATCCATGGTACGTACAGGAGATCGCAGTGAAAAAATACGGACCTATAACTACCCTCAAGGTCGTGTTACCGACCATCGAATTAACTTGAGTGTGTATGATTTATCTGGAGTTATGGATGGTGACATTCAAAAATTTATCGATGAACTCAAATTAGTTGAGAATACGGAAAAATTAAAATCTTTTTCTGATTTACTCTAGTGATTGAATCGGTTTTTATGATGGGAAGGGTAAATAGGTCTAGGGAGACGGATACTTCTATTTTTTATGCCGCCGTTCCAGAACGCGATCTGTTGGGGTTCTTTTTTTGATTTTTCAGACCTTTGGACACAACGTTCCCATAACCTTTTGCATCCTGTTGTCGTTATGCTGTCCTTTCCAGCGTGTCGGCCGATATTTGTCTGCCCATCTCCAGTGCAGCATTCCCCGTATGGATATCGAAGAATTCTTATAATACCATGGTCTTTTGGATACGCGTTCTTTCCTTTTGAAGTTTGAAGCACATTCACTCTCCCATTCTGGTTTTCGAGAAAAAGGGCGATTATCAGGTACTTTTTTTCTCCCGTTAAGAATCACGGAAAGATAAAAAGGAAAATGCTTCACTGTGTTTATGGTAATGAGAGATGACTCCATTAATCTTTAGTCATCTCCGCTTACATAAGAAAAGGAGATCCATTCCGCTTCCGGGTCAAAAATGGTCTATTTTACATTCGGATCAAGATAATCCGGCCTTCCACTGTTATCGGTGTCGGGAAACTCAATATCATCAGGAGTAAGCCAATCTTTATTGGTGTCGTGAATGATGATTTCTTTTCGTGTAGGTGTTCCATCTCCATCATCATCGGCATCTAAATAGTTGGGCACTCCATTTTTATCAGTATCATCATCGTCCAACACTCTGTTGTCATTGAGGTCTTCCATGTAGGAAGGAATTCCGTCTCCGTCATGATCCATCTGAATGGCCTTAACCAAGTTAAAGGATAAGACAAAGGGCTCATAAGGCATTAAAAGAGTGGTCATTGGGGGATTGTTGAAAAAGGCCAATCCGGAGGGAACAAAAACAGCACCAATTCCAAAATCCCCATCATAATCGATAGTTCCATCTGGGTTTTCCGTGAAATCAGTGCCCCCATGAAATTCTGTAAGGGCCGCAATGACACCTTTGGTAGTTGCAAACTCTTCATTGGATTGGGGAAGATCAACCACTACTGGGGTTCGATTGTCTCTAAGGAGCGCACCTCCTTCGAGAGACTCTACCCTATAGGTTAGGGCAACTTTATCTGCAAAAGTTGGCTTGTATTCCTCCTCATTTCCTTTTTCGACCATCAAGTAGTAGACGGTATATTCCACGTCGTTTTGCGTAACGACCTTTTTCTTCAAATTATCTTGTTCGATCAAAGGTGTTTTATTTGCATTATCTCCAGAGAGGGTATCAAACACAACGCGCTTGAAGTTGGAATGACTCCCATCTTCTTTGATACTGTAGAAGTGTGTTTTTAAGTAACTTTCGATTTGGTCTATGTTTTCAGTATAAACTTCGGCTTCATCCCGAGGAGGCTCATAGCCTCTGAAACTGTTGTCTTGACCACAAGAAAGAAGGCCCAAAAAGAGTGTAAAACAAATATATTTACTGACTTTCATCTTATTTTTTGGTTTAAGTCCGCAAGATACAATTTTCGTTCTATTTTGCTTATTTTTAAGCAAAATTATAGGAATGAGAGTCGATAAATTCTTGTGGTGCGTACGTTATTTTAAGACGAGGAGTTTAGCCACAAAGGCCTGTGCAGGGGGACATGTAAAAATTAACGGTTTGGAAGCTAAGCCTTCTCGACACGTTTTTATCAATGATGAAATCAATTTAAAGAGGAAGCAAATCACTCACACCCTAAAGGTAGTGGATTTACCAAAATCCAGACAGGGAGCAAAATGGGTGGGGCTGTATGTCGTTGACATCACTCCTGATCACGAGCTCAAGAAGAATGAACTGTTAAAGTATGAAGGACGAAAAAAAGGAGCCGGGCGCCCCACTAAAAAAGAAAGACGGGATTTGGAGGACTGGTACGAGGAAAAACTGGATGATTGGTTTGAAGAAGATGATTAAATGCAGAAGTTCTAGAGTAGAAGAGCCCTCCTAAATCAAAACGTGACCTCTTAAAGGGCTTTTCTTATGGGTCAAAAGCTTATGGGATAGATACTGAATATCTTTATAATCGGCATGGCCATTCAAACTCCTTCCCAGGATATAGCTTTTGGTATAGCCCTCCCAAGTTTTGCAATTCTTTTTGAGTTCTTTATACAGTCCAATTAATATGGATTTTGTTACCATCTCATTGAAGAAACCCATATCGTACGCACACCTGGCCATCAGTGCTCCGCGAGCCATGTTCCAAGCCGTATCTTTATAGGCCTCTGCTTCTTGATAGCTGGAAAAAACCTTCTTTTTAAGGAGTAGAGGAAGCACTTTCTTAAGGTCCTCACAATAGACGATATAGTGTTCCAGTGCGATTTTGTCTTCAGGTAGATTTTCCTTTAAGTAAGATTTGTAATCCAGTTGTGAGACTGCTTTATATACCGTAGAAAGGTTCTTATCCTGATTTTGTTTGATCAAATTACTCAGCGCTTCTAAGGCATCTTCTCGATCTTTGATGTGCCATAGCCCTTCGACAATATCTTTAATTTCCTTTTCGCTTAATCCGGTAGTGTATGCATTGAGATAAGCAAAGTGTTGAGAAGCTTCAAAAGCACTGACTAAAACATAATTTAATTCCTCTCCTTCCAGTGGGTGATCTGTGTTTACCCTGATGTCTCCCATACGGAAAAGTTGTACTAAACTAGATAACATGAATTGGCTTGTGTTTGTGATGGAGGATAAACCCGGTGGGACAACATAACACTGCTATTTCAAAGTATGGAAGTACCTTAAAATAAAAATGCTTACCGCCTAGAGGTTTCCTCTATTTTCGGTGTTGAAACGTATTTTGTTGATGTCTTAAGAGTATTCCTTTATGCGTTTAACATGACCGGCATAACTAACATTAAGACTTGTTCTCCTTCTTCTAATCCATCTTTAGGCGTTAAAATCCCTGCGCGATTAGGTAAGCTCATCTCCAATCGAATGGCATCCGAACTCAGGTTATTGAGCATTTCAATTAAAAATCTGGAATTAAACCCGATTTCTAGATCATCTCCTTTGTAGTCACAAGTTAAGCGTTCTTCGGCTTTGTTACTAAAGTCAATGTCTTCGGCAGAAATCTTAAGTTCAGCACCCGCCATGGTTAATTTAATTTGGTGTGTAGTCTTGTTAGAGAAGATGGAAATACGCCGTACAGAGTTTAAAAACTGTTGTCGGTCAATCTCCAATATGTTGGGATTTTCTTGGGGAATAACCGCTTCATAGTTGGGGTACTTTCCATCGATTAAGCGGCAAGTGAGTTCCATGTCGTCAAATGAAAACTGTGCATTTGCTTCGTTATAGAGAACAGTGACTTCTTCTTCACTTCCTGCCAAAGTACTCTTGAGCAAGTTCAAGGGCTTTTTAGGCATGATAAAAGCACTCTCGGTGGCCGTTGTAATGTCCTTCCTGGCATATCGAACCAGTTTGTGTGCGTCGGTAGCTACAAAGGTTAAACCTTGAGGGGAGAATTCGAAGAGGACCCCGCACATTACGGGACGAAGGTCATCATTTCCAGTGGCAAAGATCGTTTTGGTAATGGCTGTGGAAAGAATATCTCCGAGTAGACTGGTGCGTTGAGCATCTTCGATCTGTGGAATACTGGGGAACTCATCGCTATCGGCATAAGCCAATGCGTATTTTCCTTGGCTCGAGCTCAATTCAACAGTGTTGCTCTCTTTTTCGACGATGAAAGTAAGCGGTTGTTCTGCAAAGGTTTTCAGGGTGTCTAGAAGTAATTTGGCAGGGATGGCTACACTCCCTGTATCTTCGGACTCAACCTCCAAAGTTGCAGATATCGTAGTTTCCAAGTCAGAAGCTGAAACTTTCAGCTCATTCCTGTTCAATTCAAATAAGAAGTTATCCAAAATAGGAATGGTATTGCTATTGTTGATTACGCCTCCTAAAATTTGAAGTTTTTTATGTAAATAGGAACTTGAAACAATAAATTTCATTATGCTTTTGATCAATTGATTAAGTCACAAATATATTTCATTCCCTTTAGATCTTTGACTATTTTTGTAAATAATTTTAAAGACCGAACGGGTAGACATCAAAAGTTTCAAATGTGTATGGAATTGATCAATAAGAGGTGAGAAGAAAATTACTTATTATTTTTTGGATTGGGATTTGGTTTTCTCAGAATCCTAATTGGGCACAGACAAGGTTGCAACGAACACGGATCTTACAAAGTTCCGATCTTCCTTCTTTACGTTCCAAGAACAATCCCCATTTGATACAATTTAGAGCTCAACGGGAGCGCGGCGCAACTTTTTCCAGAAATCACCGATTACCCCTTAAGGTAAGAAATCGAAACGGGAGTTTTTCTCACTTTTCACGTATTGATGAAAAAGGAAACTTGATTTACCTCAAGCCGTACAACAATACGGATGCTGCCCGAACCATCGGGGTAAACAGTTTGTATGACGGCGGTTCACTCGGGCTAGACCTTTCTGGGAAAAATATGGTAGTGGGGATGTGGGACGCGGGCAGGGTCCGAGAAACTCACGAATTGCTTAGCGGTAAGGTGGAGCAAGAGGACAATGCTCAGCAGTATGACGATCATTCCACTCAAGTGGCTGGAACGCTGGTCGGTAAAAAATTAAATTCTCCCATAGGATCTCGGGCGCAGGGAATGGCCTATGAAGCGCACTTGGAAGCATATGATTGGGAGGATGACCTTGAAGAAATGTACAGTGCTGCGGCTAAAGGGCTCTTGATTTCCAATCATTCGTATGGGGCGGATTTGGAAATGATCAGAAATCCTCAAAATATCCTAGGCTCCTATGATCAACTGTCCGCAGCAGTGGATAATTTAATGTTCTCTGCACCCTATTACTTGGTGGTCAATGCAGCAGGAAATGATCGGGATATTTACCAGAGAATTAACCCCGCCGACGGGGGATACAATTTATTAGCTGGCCAAATGAGTACCGCAAAAAATGCATTGGTGGTATCGGCCGTATACAATGTTCCGGATTATCAGGGCCCTTCTAGTGTGCAAATGTCTGAATTTAGCAGTTGGGGCCCCACCAATGACAATCGCATTAAACCGGATATTGCCGCCGACGGGATGTTTATCTTATCCAGTGTAGCAAATAACTTGTCAGGACGACCAGCAAATAATTTATATGATTTTTATTCCGGAACCTCAGCGGCGTCTCCAAGTGTTTCGGGGGGAATACTCTTGTTACAA
>JAJYSO010000033.1 GCA_021793535.1 Bacteroidota bacterium
AACTTGTTATCGGGCTGTATTGCAGCGATCTTAGCGGTGCAAAATCATTTGGTTTTTGCAGCCATCTTTGTGGGAATTGGAATCTTTTTTGATTTTTTTGATGGCTTTTTTGCGCGCATGTTAGGGGTTGCCGGAGAGTTGGGAACGCAATTGGACTCGATGGCAGATTTAGTCACCAGTGGGTTGGTTCCTGGAATTGTGATGGTGCAATTGATGGCGCAAGCATTAGGGGGGAGTGCTGAAGCTTTTGTATACAGTTGGGAAGAACGCCCTTCTTTTTATTTTGGCCTACCTTTGTTAGCCCTTATAGGGTTATTAATTCCCTTGGCTTCGGCCTATCGCTTGGCTAAATTCAATTTGGATACCCGACAAACCACTTCTTTTATTGGCTTGCCTACACCGGCCAATACCATTCTGATTTTGAGCTTGCCGCTTATTCAGGCTTATCAGCATTTGCCTCGAATTTCCTTTTACTTATTCAATCCCTGGTTTTTGATCGGTTTGACAATATTTTGTAGTATTATGCTCAATGTGGAATTGAGAATGTTCAGCTTGAAATTTAAGGGGTGGGGTTTTAAAGAAAACTGGTTTCGATATGTCTTTTTGCTTTTTGCCGTCATACTTATTGCCAGTTTGCAGTTTTTGGCTTTACCGCTTATTATTTTTAGCTATATGTTGTTTTCCGCAATACTCGATTTTGCGAATGTAGAATAGCCGATTCAATATATAAAGTGTGACTGTCGAAGAGATTAAAATTTTTTTAGATGAGAAAGTAGAGCAATACAATAACACTTGCTTTATTGAAACGGATCCCATTCAAATTCCCCATATTTTTAACGAGAAAAGAGATATTGAGATTGCCGGCTTTTTAACCGCCACTATCGCATGGGGGAATCGTAAAAGTATTTTGAAAAATGCAAGGCGATTAATGCGCTTGATGGGAGATGCTCCTGCGGATTTTGTTTTACAGGCCTCTTCCAAAGATTTGGAAGCCCTTGACGGGTTTGTTCATCGAACCTTTAATAGTACAGACCTTAGGTGTTTTATCGCAGCGCTACGGCATATTTATAAAAATCATGGGGGCTTGGAAGCTGTTTTTACAAAGCACAGTACTTCCTTATCAACTCAGCCAGCCATTCATCAGTTTAAACAACTTTTTTTTGAGGTGCCTCACGCTAAACGAACAGAAAAACACGTGAGTGATCCCTATAAAAATTCTGCTGCAAAGCGGATTAACATGTTTTTACGCTGGATGGTGAGAAGAGATTTTGCCGGAGTGGATTTTGGTATATGGGAAGGAATCCCTCTTTCATCTTTATCCTGCCCACTGGATGTTCACAGCGGAAATGTAGCCCGAAAACTAGGGCTTCTTCGCAGAAAGCAGAATGATGCTAAGGCTGTGCAGGAGTTGGATTTGAGCCTGCGTAGAATGGATCCATTGGACCCGGTCAAATATGATTTTGCTTTGTTTGGACTTGGCGTTTTTGAAAAATTTTGAGGGATGTCTAAATAAGAGTATTAATACTATCCTAAAGTAAGTTAATTTAAATACCTTTGTGGGTCATGAAAAACCCGGGTTTAGCACATAATGAAGAGGAGCGATTGGTCGCGTTAAAGGAACTCGATATTTTGGATACGCCTGCTGAGAAACAGTATGACAATATCACAGCGTTGGCTGCCTATATCTGTGATGTTCCCATTGCGCTGATTAATCTGGTGGACAAAACGCGGCAATGGACCAAATCCAGGTATGGATGTAGCTTTACCGAATCGAAACGGGAAGCTTCTTTTTGTGCTCATGCCATCTTAAATCCATATGAACTGATGGAGGTAGAGGATGCTCGTAGAGATGCTCGTTTTAAGGATAATCCTATGGTGCTTACCCTGGACGATCCTGTTATATTTTACGCGGGTTACCCTCTTAAAGATTCTTTTGGTCATGTTTTTGGCACGCTTTGTATCATTGATCATCAACCTAAAAAACTGGATGATCGCCAGAAGAATGCATTAATTACATTGGGAAACCAAGTGGAATTATTGCTCGAATTACGGCTGAAAAACAATGAACTTGAGAAGTCCAAAGCCAATTTGAAATACCATAACGGCTTACTTAAGAATTTTGCAGGAGCGGTTTCTCATGATTTGAAGATGCCTTTGGCCAATACCATTTTAACCGTGGATATTTTAAAGACCAAATATGCTGATAAGTTGGATAAAAAAGCTTTGGAGTATTTGGATCGTTTAAAGCAATCCTCTTTTGGAATGAGCGATTATATTTCCAATATCTTAGAGTACTATGAAACGGAAAATATTTCTTCGTTGGATTATTCCAAGGATCCCTTTAGCTTAAAGGAATTTCTGGAAGACATTGTCGATATGCTCAATATTGAGGCCGATTGTGAAATCAATTTGCCGCGTAAGGATTTCAGCCTGATCTGTAACCGTTCTGCTTTGGAGCAAATCTTTCTGAATTTGCTGGGAAACAGCTTAAAATACAACGATAAAGATAAAACGATTATCTCCGTAAAGGCTAAGGAGTTCGATACCTTTTATGCTTTCAGTGTCACCGATAACGGAATGGGGATTCCCAAAGAAAAGCAAGCGACGGTCTTCAATTTATTTTCCATCGCTACCGATCGCGATAACAATGGCAAAAAGGGTCATGGAATCGGCCTTTCCACAGTTAAAAAAATTGTTCAGAAGTTGGGAGGAGAAGTGAAGCTTATCTCTGAGCCTGGGAAATTTTCGACTTTTGAGTTTACCATTAAAAAGCCTGATGCACAGAACTAAAAGGCTTCTTCCTTATCTGCTCAATAGAGGCAGTGACCGCTTGTTGAAACGCTGAGAAACCTGACATGCAGTTTAAACACCCTGAATTCTTATTCGCGCTTTTTCTTTTGCTGATACCGATTGTGATTCATTTTTTTCAATGGCGGCATTATAAGACGGAGTATTTTACAAATGTTAGGTTGCTAAAACAGGTGGTGGCCCATTCTAAGAAACGTTCAGCGTTGAAAAAATGGTTGGTTTTACTGACCAGGTTATTGGGCTTGGCAGCTTTGGTTATGGCCTTTGCACAGCCTTTTATGCCGTCTGAGGTGGGCTTACATGATGCTGCGGAAACAGTGATTTATGTGGACAACTCATACAGCATGCAACAAAAGGGAGAGCGTGGGGAATTATTGGAACAGGCTGTTCAAGAATTGGTTCAGGGGGTTCCGGAGGAAAAGACCGTTCGTTTTTTGACCAACGATCGAACATTTCCTTCGGGTAGGATGGGAGACCTCAAAAATGAACTTTTAAAAATTCAATATTCTTCGGCTCCAGACGCTTTCCATACCGTGGCTTTAAGGGCTCAAAATGCGTTTTCAGGCGCGCTTGATGATGGAAAGCACTTTATCGCTATTTCAGACTTTCAGAAAAAGAACTTTGAGGACCCGATTACCTTGGACTCTACCATTGTGCTGAGCTATGTGCAACTTAAAGGTAAGGGCGCGCCAAATTTCAGTATTGATAGTATAGCATTGGAGGATCGGGATTCGGAGTATAGGGAATTGATCGCTTATTTGTCAAGTAGTGAAAAGGGAGATTATCATTTGGCAGTAGATTTATGGGATGGCGAGACTATTTTTGCTAAAAATAATGCGCATTTTGCAGATGAAAAAAGGACTGCGGTGGCATTTCCAATTCCGAAAAGACAAGAAATTCAGGAAGGAAAATTAGTGATTGAAGATCATCAATTGCGATTTGATAATACCTTTTTTTTTAGCCTCCAAGACACTCAAAAAATACAGGTGGTTACGGTAAGCGAAAAACCGGAGGATCAGCTTTTTTTGAAGAAGCTTTTTAAGTCTGAAGAATTCAATTTAGATCAGGAACTGGCAAATGAGATCGATTATCAGCAGTTTGGGCAAGCACATTTGATCATTTTAAACGGCCTAAGCATCTTTCCGCCGGGATTGGAAGCGATGCTCAAAGAGCATTTTAAAAAGGGAGGCTATCTGACCCTGATTCCCCCTCGGGATTCACGTATGGAAGGATACAACACTTTACTCCAGAACCTGGGTATGCAAGGGTATACCGGGCAGGTAGAAGAGGATTTAAAATTAACCACCATTCACTTTTCTCACCCTTTGTACGCCGGGGTCTTTGATGGAGAGATAGACAACTTCCAATATCCGACAATCCATGCTCATTATGGATATAAAGGGGGAGCCCCCATTTTGGAGTACAATAATCAAGAAGCGTTTTTGGCAAAAAATGGCCGGGTGTACATTTTTACGGCATCTTTTAGTCCGCACGTCAATAATTTTGTGCAATCTCCATTGATTGTTCCCACTTTTTACAATATGGCCTTGCAAAGTTTTCAGCCTCCCAAGCCGGCTTATGTTATCGGAGAACAAAACAAAGTGGAGATTGCTTTACCTATGACGGAAACAGGAGTGGTTCATCTTACGAGAAAAGGCGTAGAAGGAGATTTGATTCCGCCCCAACGCCGCTTTGATTCTAAAATTGAATTGGATTTAAGTGCTTATCCAACCGATCAGGGGATCTATCGGCTCAGTATAGGAGAACGAAACTTAGGAACGCTGGCCTTTAATCATGCCCGTGAAGAGCATGAAATGAACTTTATGAATTTTCAGAGTGAGCGTGCGGTAAGTGATGGTTTAAAGCAATTTTTGAGAATGGAGGATTATGAAAATACAGCGGACACTTTCTGGAAATGGTTTGTTACTTTTGCACTGATGGCTTTGATAGCTGAATTTTTAATCTTGAAATATTTAAAGTAAGGTTTTATAAGGAAAGAAAAACCTACTTTGAGTCAAACAATTGGTAGAGAAATATGGAAGACAATAAGATGGTTAAAGAAGGTAAAAATATGGCCATCATTGCCTATTTTACTTTTGTGGGAACACTAATAGCCTGGAGCATGAATGCGGACAATACCGGAGGAAGAAAGAAGAATGCATTCGCTTCTTTTCATATTCGCCAGAATATCGGGCTGAACGTGGTGTTTTTTGTCTTGGGAATTTTGGTGACCGGGGCAAATAGTATGATGGTCACTGTTCCTTTTTGGGTGTTTTTTGCCGTACTATGGGGATTTGGTTTTATGGGAGCCTTGAGCGGGCAGTTGGCTGTGATTCCTTTGTTAGGTAATTCTTTTCAAAAATGGTTTAATCGTATCGCATGAGTTTTACAAAGAAATTATCCTTGGAACACGTGGTCAGGCCGGCGCGCAGCGGGAGTGGAAGACCCCCTGTATTGCTTTTGCTTCACGGTTACGGGAGCAATGAAGAAGACCTGTTTTCTTTTGCCCCCGCACTCGATAAACGCTATTTGATCGTATCGGCTCGAGCGCCGTTGCCCCTGGGGCCGAATGGGTATGCGTGGTACAACATTGCCTATCGTGAGGATGGAAAGAAATTTAAGAACGATAAGAGCGCCATCAGCTCTCGTGATTTGATCGTTACTTTTATAGATGAAGTCGTCGAATTGTATGGGGGGGATCCAAATCGGGTAAGCCTGATGGGATTTAGTCAAGGGGCAATTTTGAGTTATGCTGTGGCCTTATCTTTTCCAAGAAAAATACAGAATGTTGTAGCCATGAGCGGTTATATTGACCAAGATTTGTTGCGCCCCGATTATGCAAAGGGAGACTTCTTGAAGCTATCGTTTTATTGTTCGCATGGTGAGGTGGATGAAGTGGTACCCGTACAGTGGGGTCGTAAAACAAAACCTTTTTTGGATAAATTAAAGATAGAAAATACCTATTCTGAATTTCCAGTAGGCCATGGTGTGTCTCCAGAAAACTTTGAGGAAATTAAAGAATGGTTAACATTAAAAGTAGGATAAAATGGCAGAAGATTTAAATGTAATACAAGGAACAAAGGAAGAGCAATACGAATCCTTATTGCCACAAATCAAAGGGCTCGTGAGCGATGAGGTAGATTTAATTGCAAACCTTGCCAATGTTTCTGCAGCTTTAAAACAACAGTTTAATTGGTTTTGGGTGGGTTTTTATTTGGTAAAAAATGAGGAGTTGGTCGTCGGCCCTTTTCAAGGCCCTATTGCTTGTACTCGTATTCAGAAAGGCCGGGGCGTTTGTGGACGCTCTTGGGAGCTAAAAAAGACGTTGATCGTGGACGATGTCAATGCGTTTTCAGGGCATATTGCCTGTAACAGCTTATCCCAATCAGAAATTGTCATTCCTGTAATCCGCGACAAAAAAGTGGTCATGGTGTTGGATGTCGATAGTGAGCATTTGGCCAGTTTTGATCAGGTCGATCAAAAATATCTGACGCAAATCACGGAATTACTGCCCCTATAGAAAGAAGTGTGGTTGCCCTTTTTCTATAGGTATTCTTGCATGGAATGCAGGGTTCTGGTAGGGTGTAAAGTTCAGAAAGGGTTAATGCATACCATTTGGAAAGCTGTATCTTTTAGACCCCGTCATATAATACCCCGTCCTGCGTATCGAATTGCAGTTGGTTTTGATCGTCTATAAAATAAGAGATCAAGGCTTCTCCCCATCGCAGCCCGTCTGTAAATTCAGCGATAATCCAGCGGTTGTTTAAGATGTGGATTCGATTGATTTTCATAACCCGTCCATTGGTTCCGGAATAGGGAACAAGAGGGTTGTCTTTTTTCAATTGATTTTGAGAGATAATTTTGTTTTCGATTTCAGCTGACAAAGAGTCGATGTCGATATCTTGATCTTCGAAAAAAGCCTTGGCATTGGGGTTGCTTTTTAGGCCAAGATCTTGATCGGCCTGCTGGGCAACTATTTTATAACTCTCCAAGTCCGCCTCCACTGAATAGAGTTGTTGTTCGAGTTGATTGATTTCTTTTTCTTTGGCTTCCATATAGCGTTTGCTGTTGACAAACTCGAATATGGCATACATCAGGGCAAAGACAAAGAGGTATAAGAAGATTCGTGCTTTCATTAAAGGGTTACTTTTAGGTTGTCGTATGCAAGATGCACATTTTTGGGAAGTTGCTTTTCGATTTCATCGTGAAATCCCAAAAAATGGCTGATGTGTGTCAAATAAGCTTTTTTGGGCTTAATGCCCTCAATAAACTCCAAGGCTTCATCCAGATTGAAGTGGCTGGGATGGGGATCTTTACGAACGGCATTGACCACTAAAATCTCTGTTCCCCGAATTTTCTCTATTTCGGTATCCGCAATGGTCTTAGCATCGGTAATGTAGGTGAAGGCGCCGAACCTGTAGGCCAAGACCGGTAAATTGCCGTGTAGGGCATGGATGGGGACAATTGTCATTTCTCCAATGTGCAAGGGTTCTTCTAGGACCCTGGTGATGCTTACCGATGGTGCTAACGCATAACGATGTTCACTGTCAAAAATATAAGAGAATCGTGCTTTTAAAGCCGCGATCACACGATCGTCAGCATAGATTGGAATGGAGCCTTGCCGGAATCCCAGCGCTCGAATTTCATCAAAGCCAATCACATGATCGGTATGTTCGTGGGTGAAGAAAATGCCATTTATTTTATGGATATGATGCCTTAATAACTGCTGCCGAAAATCAGGGCCACAGTCGACGATAAATTTATAGTCATCCCACTCTACTAAGATGGAAGATCGAAGGCGTTTATCTTTTGGATTTTTGCTGAGGCATACCGGATGATTACTGCCAAGCACAGGAACGCCTAGCGATGATCCGGTTCCTAAGAAGGTTATTTGCACGACAATCGTTTTTTACAAAAGTAGGACTTATTTTTTGGGTGAGAATAGGATTCTGTATATTTGGCTGTCGATTTAAAATACCGATTTAACGTCAATAGATCTTTATTGTATGTCAATTACTATCATGGGGGATCGGGATATGGAAGATATCCCATCAACAGAGCAGAAGGCCCTTCGCATAAATTTGAATAAAAGTATTTTTGGAACGTTTTCTGAAATTGGAGCCGGGCAGGAAACAGTGCGTAATTTTTTCTCTGTAGGAGGTGCTTCTCGAACCATTGCCAAAGCGGTCAGTGCTTATGGGAAGGAGTTTAGCGATGCCATATACGGCGCGGAAGAAGATGGTCGGTATGTTTCAGAATCGCGTTTGCGCAAGATGCTTTCTTATGAATTGGAATTGATTGAAGAACGGATTGATCGAAAAAAACATAATGACAAGCTGTTTTTTAGCTTTGCCAATACGGTGGCTACTATCGACTACAGCAAAAAATATCAAGGTCATGGTTGGGTTGGACTCCGCTATCAAACCAAGCCGGATGAACCCTATAGCGAGATTATTCTTCATGTTCGCTTTCATGAAAACAAGGCCTTATACCAGCAAAATACATTGGGGACATTGGGGGTTAATTTAATCTATTATGCCTACTATCATTATGATGCTCCGAAGAGTTTGCTGCGCCATTTGTACGATCATATTGACAAAGATCTATTGGAGATTGATACCATAAATTTTTCAGGGCCTTGTTTTGAAAATGTGGATAATCGCTTGATGAGCTTACAGTTGATTCGAAACGGGATGACTGATGCGGTAATGTTTGCGCCGGATGGCCATAACATGCTCCTCTCGGATGAATTATACAATAAGAATGTTTTGGCTATTCGAGGGAGCTTTAGGCCGGTAACTAAGGTGAATATGGATATTTACGAACGGTCAAAAGAGCGTTTTTTAAAGGAAAAAGGAGTTACCCGGGAAAACACCATCAGTATTTTTGAAATGACCTTACACAATTTAAGCGCCGATGGGGAGGTGGATGAAAAGGATTTTATCGACCGGGCGGATTTGTTATGTGCGATGGGACAGACGGTTATGATTTCTACTTTTAAAGAATATTATAGGCTTGTGGAATACTTGGATCGGTATAGCAATGCCAAAAAAGTGTTGGCCATGGGAGTGGATAACCTGATTTATATATTTGATGAACACTATTACAATGACTTAACAGGAGGGACACTAGAGGCCTTCGGAAAGTTGTTTTCCGATAATTTGAAGATTTACTTATACCCGTATAAAAATCCAGAGACCGGAGAGCTTACCAATAGTAATAATCTTCGTGTTCCCAAGCAAATGCACGAATTGTATAAGTATTTTAAGCACAATAAAAAGTTTGTGGATATTACCGATTATCACGAGGAGTATTTAAATATCTTTTCGCGGAAAGTCTTAAAGATGATTGCTAAGGGGGAAGAAGGCTGGGAGTGTAAGTTGCCTGAAAATGTCACAAAATTGATTAAAGAGAAGAATTTATTCGGATATAAAAAATAAGAGAACAGGCTGGAGTAGAGAAAGCGTATAACGGAGTTTAAAAATGCTGTAAGGAAAGGGCTTAAATGAAAGCAAAATATTACTTGGCGGTAATGGCCGCTTTTTTTATCTACGGTCTGATGAGCCTTCCGTTAAAAGCCTTAGATCAATATGCCGCGATTGATATTTTGCTCTCTCGCGTTTTTTTCTCTAGTGTACTCATCATTTTGTTTAGCCTTGCCTTTCGAAAGAAAGTCAACCGTGAAACTCTCCGTTTGTTTCGCAGCTTTGACGCACGGACTAAAAAAAGGCTTTGGGTTGTAAATATCGCGAGTTCGGTAGCGCTAGCCGTCAATTGGTACCTCTTTATCTATGTGATGAATAACATTAGTGTGAATGCTACGTCATTGGCCTATATGATTTGTCCTATCATCACCACGGTGTTGGCCTATTTTTTCTTAAAGGATCAATTGACAAGGTTGCAGTGGTTGGCGGTTCTTTTGAGTTTGGTGAGTTGTGTGCTGCTGACCCTTGGTAATTATCTCGACTTCTTAGATCGGAA
>JAJYSO010000034.1 GCA_021793535.1 Bacteroidota bacterium
GCTGTCTCGAGGTTTTGAGACAGCTACGTTTTTTTGAGCTCATCCAAGCCCAAGACATGGACGGATTCTTTTGGGAATTAGATCATTGACATGGCTTGAATAATTTTTCTTCATATGGTTCTGTTTTGGCTGGTATTCTCGATATCCCATAAATTTTATGGTTTTGTTGTATACGACTAAATTTGGTGAATAATCATAACAGAATCCTTTTCTGCGAATGTTTAATCTGCTTAGCTTAACATTAACAGAAAATTATAGTTTGGAATTGTGGCATCTTAAGATATAAATGTTCTTAAATGCAGTGTTTATAAGGGAATGCGATTTGTATAATAGAATTATTATCACAAAATTTGTAACCAATGTTAACAAAAATTCATTTCTATGAGAACAAAATGCAAATACATTTTAACATTTGTTTTTGCCTTGGTAATACCATTGGTATTTGCGCAGGCTCAAACAATACAGGTTTCCGGTACAGTTTCCGACGGGAATGGGGTTCCTATTCCGGGCGTTAATATTACCATCCAGGGAACATCTTCCGGGACCAATACTGATTTTGATGGTAATTATTCTATTGCGGCTCAGCAGGGCCAAGTGCTAGTATTTAGCAGTGTGGGGTTTCAAGATGAGAGTAGAACTGTAGGATCAAATACGACAATTGACGTTACACTTAAGGAGGGAACCGCTCTTGATGAAGTCGTAGTTACTGCTCTTGGTATTAAAAGAGAAAAGAAGTCTTTAGGATACGCTTCGCAAGAGGTTAAATCGGATGAATTGACTGGAGGAACAACCAATACAGGAAATATTGCCTCACAACTTTCGGGTAAAATCTCTGGACTAAACGTGACCACTACAAACAACTTCGGAGGATCTTCAAACTTAGTAATACGGGGAATCAAAGGAATCACTGGAACCAATCCATTGATTGTTATCGATGGTTCTCCTGTCAATAATGATAGTGAGCACTTTGGTAATATTGACTACGGAAATGCTTTGTCAGACATCAATCAAGAAGATATTGCCTCTGTTAACGTATTGAAAGGGGCTGCAGCCTCTGCCTTATATGGAGAACGTGGATTGAATGGGGTTATCTTAATTACGACCAAGAATGGTCGAGGAAATGATGATGGATCCTGGGGAGTTACCGTTAATTCTGGTGTGCAGGTTGGATTTATGGATAAGAGTACATTCCCAACCTATCAAGATAAATATGGGGCGGGATATGATATGTCCTTTTATAACGAGGACCCTGCATCTGATGGAACCCCTTATGCAAACTTTCCTGAAGATGCTTCTTGGGGGCCAAAATTTGATCCGAATCTGCTCGTGTATCAATGGGATTCTTTTGATAAGAGTTCTCCTAATTACGGAAAGCCTTCTCCATGGGTGGCAGCAAAACATGGGCCGGAATATTTTTTTGAAACTCCGGTAACCTATACGAACTCTATTTCCTTGCAAAAAGGGGATAGTGATAAAAATATTTTGTTTTCCTATGACAATATGATTTCCGAAGGAATGATGCCGAATTCTGATATGACTAAGAATACGCTTTCATTAAAGACGAATTATAACTTTACAGATAAATTAAGTGCTTCTTTGTACAGTACCTTGACTTTTCAAAAGACTACGGGAAGAAGTATTACTGGGTACAGTGATAATATTGTGACTCTTTTTAGACAATGGTGGCAGACCAATGTGGATTTAAAAGACCAAAAAAGAGCATATTTGTATGCTAGAGAAAATGCTGCTGCTGAAAACGCTTATGGGAACGTGAGTTGGAATATTTTGAACTCGGACAATGCAGCTACTCCGCAATATTGGAATAACCCTTATTTTCAAGCTTATGAAAGTGCCCCTTCAGACAAGCGATTCCGAAGTTTTAATATTGCCAGTTTAAATTATGATTTTACTGATAATTTAAGTGTAGAGGGAAAGATTTCATACGATCGAAGTAATTTAGGAATTGATGGAAGGCTAGCCGTGGGATCTCTGTCACAAACCTTTGGAGCTGCACGAGCTAATGTTGGGTCAGGATATGAGCGGAGAGATATTACTCGAGAAGAAACAAACTATGATTTACACTTTAATTACAAGTTTGATATCAGTGATGATATCAATGTGAGTGGAGTGGCAGGAGGAAATATAAGAAGAAATAATTTTAATTCTTTTTACGCTTCGACCGAGGGAGGACTGCTGGTTCCTTTCTTATATAGTTTGGGAAATAGCTCTTCTCCAAGTTTACCGGCTTTTGAGACCAAATATGTGACTCAGACTAATTCTTTGTTTGCTTCTGCCTCATTCGATATTCAAAAGACCTTTTATATCGATGGGACGTATCGTGTAGACCGTAGTTCTACTTTGCCGGTGGATAATAATACCTACGGATATGGGTCAATTACTGGAGCTGTTATTCTTTCAGAGCTGATTGAGAATGCTTCTTGGTTGGACTTTTGGAAAGTGCGAGGAAACTTTGCAGAAGTAGGAGGAACTACTGAGCCCTATCAACTACAGTATTACTATCAACATACAGGTTTCTTTGGAGACATGGTTATGTTCGGATCTCAAGATCGTTTACCGAACCCAAATCTAAAACCACAACGCGCAACTGAATTTGAGGTGGGTATGGAAGGAAGCTTGTTTGATAACCGGTTGACTTTTGATGTGGCTTACTACAAAACCAAAACGACAAATCAAATTATTCCTGAATTGCCTATTTCTACTGGTTCGGGATTGTCTTCGGCTTCGATCAATGCTGGACGAATTGACAATGAGGGAGTTGAAGTGCAGTTGGGGATTACTCCAATTCGGACAGAAGACTTTGTTTGGCAAATGGATGTCAACTGGTCTAAAAACCAAAATAAGGTAGTAGAATTGCTCCATACCGAGCAGTCGGATGTTACCAACTATCTCTTGGATTCATACCAAGGGGGTGTTTCTTTAAATGCAAGAGAAGGAGAAGCCTGGGGTGCTTTAGTCGGTTCTGATTATGTATATCATGAGGGCACAGGAAAGCCCATAATTGATCCTGAAACGGGCTATTATTTAAAAGATAGCAATAAAATTATTGGAAATGCATTTCCTGATTGGATTGGAGGGGTGAGGAACTCACTTAGTTATAAAGGATTATCATTGAGCTTCCTTATCGATGTCCGTCATGGAGGAGATGTTTTTTCTACCGATATGTGGTATGGAACGGCGACCGGATTGTTTAAAGAATCCGCTGTGGGTAATATCCGAGAGGAAGGTCAAATCTTTGAAGGGGTGACTCCAGATGGACAACCTAATACTACAGTTACTAAGAATCCTAGTGATTTTGGTAACCAAGAAGGATATGCTAGAATGCCGAACAAAAGATATGTCTATGATGGCGGTTATGTGAAACTGAGAGAAGCTTCTATCGGTTATAACCTTCCTAATTCCTTATTAGAAAATACTTTTTTAAGGGAAGCTAAGGTCTCCTTAGTAGGGCGTAACCTATGGATTATTCATAAAAATCTACCATATGCTGATCCCGAAAGCATGGTCGGTGGAGGTATTAATGCCTATGGATGGTCTATCGGTGCCTTACCCACGATGCGTGAAATTGGTTTGAACTTAACTTTAAAATTCTAATTGAAAATGAAAAATATATTTAAAACGATATCGTTAAGTTTTCTGGTGATATTGACAATGCTGTCCTGTTCTAAAGAGGATATCGCAAAGTTAAACGAAGATGGGAAGCATCCTTTGGATTTGCCTGCAGAAACTTTATTGAGGATGGGGCAAGAGCAATTCTTCTATTATACTTTTACGCCAAATGTAAATTATAATAACTTTCGATTCTTTACTCAACAAATTGTAGAGACGACGTATTTCGATGAAACACGTTATGACTTCGGTCGGAATCAGCCGCGAAATAACTGGAATAGAATGTATGTAAATACGCTTAATAATTTTGCGCAAGGAAAGGAAAATCTAGAAGATGAGATTATTGCTGATCAAGATATAAAAGATAATATGTGGGCCACTTTAGAAGTTGCTGAGATTATTGCTTGGGAGCATATTGTGGATACCTATGGAGACGTACCTTATTTTGATGCCTTAAATGCAAGTGGAGAGAATTTTGCTCCGGTCTATGATGATGCGCGATCAATTTATGATGATCTGGTCACACGAATAGATGCCGTTGTGGCAATGATTGATACTTCAAAACCTGGTTTTGGAAAAGGAGATTTAGTGTATGGAGGAGATATGGATAAATGGAGAAAAGCAGCCAATTCTCTTAAATTTAGATTAGCGATGAACTTAGCTGATGTGGATGCTGGGACCTCTAAATCATGGGCCTCCGAAGCTTTGGCTGCTGGGGTGATTGATTCCGAGGAAGAGGCTTATAGTATGAACTTTGCCGGAGGAACTTTTAACAATCCGGTATATGATGATTTTATTGCATCTGGACGAAGGGATTTTGTTGCTTCATTGGTAACTATTGACCCCATGAATGATCGAAATGACCCCAGAAGAGAGGTATGGTTTACTACAGTGGATGGAAACTATATTGGAGGCGTTCCGGGAGTGGGAAATCCATTTTCGTCTTTCTCTCAGTATAAACCGACAGAAGAAGGTGGTTTTATGTTGGATCCAATGGCCTCAGCGAATTTGTTGAGTTATGAGGAAATTCTGTTGTTGAAAACCGAAGCGGCGCAAAGAGGAGGGTATGGATTGAGCAACCCTGCTGATTATTATGAGCAATCTGTGTTGGCGTCTATGGAACTAAACGGGGTTTCCGATAGCGACGCCCAGGCTTATTTGGCTGCTAATCCCTACGATGCTTCAAATTGGAAAAAATCCATAGGAGCGGAAGCGTATACGGCTTTGTTTAACCGTGCCTTTGCTTCCTGGAACTTTGTCAGAAGGTTGGATTATCCAGCTCTTGAAAACCCGGAGAGCTCGTTTGTCGATGACGTGCCTGTTCGAATGCCTTATTCGGATCAAGAGTACTTACTCAATGAAACGAATGTTGAGTCGGCAGCACAGGCCATTGGTGGTGATGATGTGACGACCAAGCTTTTTTGGGATGTGAATTAGAATATTTTTGTTTTTGTATTTTAGAAGCTGCCATTTTGGAACTCCAGAATGGCAGCTTTGTTTTTCAAGACCAGCTTTTCTGCCTGATGCGGTGTTATTCTCGGGGCCTATAATTGCTGTTGATATGGATATTGTGTTTGTCGCTAAAATGGGAGTATTTGTGATTGGTTAAGCCTCCTCTAGGCTTTAAAATAGGAACTTTTTTCTCAGGTGTATCCGCTATATTTAATGAAAGGTTCGACCTTGTAATTTTTAATAGGCGTGGACATAATTTCGATCACTTTTTTGGGATCTAGACGAAGGTGTTTTTTTCTTAAAAGTTAGGAAGGTGCTACTGCTTTTTTGAAGTAAAAATCTATATAAAATTGCTTCCTCATATCCGCTCGTCTTAGGCTCTTGGCGTGATTGGGGGTCATTTTATCATTTTTATTGAATCAAGATTAAGAAAGCTAAAAAAATATTTATAATGAAGTATATTTATTATATAAATGATGTTATTAATCATTATTATGATAAATAATTAGAATTACGTAAGGATTATTAACATTTGTTCAAAAATAACAAATGAAAACTTTATGATTTCATTAGGATTTTTTCTAGATAGATAATAAAATATTGATATACAGTAGATTATGAGCTTAAAGCTACTTTTTTATTCTGATTTTGTTTAGAAAACATTAATTTTTTTAAGAACAAAAATTTGGGGAATTTCTATCTAATAGTAAACTTTGTCCGTTATTACTAATTAAATTTTGATTTTATGAAGACAAAACTCAGTTATTTTTTAACTTTTGTTTTTGCTTTTGCGTTGCCTCTAGTGTTCGCTCAGGCTCAAACAATGCAGATATCGGGTACGGTTTCTGATGAAGATGGGATTCCTTTGCCCGGAGTGAATATTACAATTGAAGGGTCAAATACAGGTACAAGTACGGATTTTGACGGAAAATATTCGATTTCCGCAAGTCAAGGGAATACCTTGTTGTTTACTTTCGTTGGTATGCAAGACCAGTATGTTGAGGTTGGTCAGGATAATACAATTGATGTGACGATGCAGCTTGGATCGCAATTAGGAGAAGTGGTTATTACTGGAGCACTTGGAATTAAAAGAAGTGCGGATGCTACTACAACTGCTCAAAAAGTAGTTTCAGCTGAGGATTTGAATATTGGGAAGAACCCAAATGCCGTTTCCGCTTTGACCGGTAAGGTCTCGGGATTAAGAATTACCAATACGAGTAGCGGTGTGGATGATAATTTAAACATCCAATTACGAGGAATGCGTAGTATTACTGGAAATAACGAAGCTCTAATTGTGATAGACAATGTTATCTCCGACGCAGCAACTTTTGAGACTTTGCCTCCTGAAATTATTCAGGATGTAAACGTTATTAAGGGGGCTCAAGGCGCAGCTTTATATGGTTCGGATGGTGTAAATGGGGTTATTATTGTTACCACAAAGAAGGGTACCGGATCAGAAAACAAATTGCAAATTGAGTATAATGGATCTGTAGAATTTGAGTCTACAGCCTTTTTACCAAAGCGGCAAAATCGATATGGACAAGGTTGGTACAATGAACGTGATCAATATGAGAATGGGGCTTGGGGCCCAGCTTTCAATGGGGAAACAACAGCCACAGGGATTCCGATGTATGATTATGATGGAGATGGTCTTATTAGTTTAGATGGTATTGGTTGGGGGTCCGGAACCTATGAAACAGGGGATAATCCTGCGGCAATGGTTGGTCCTTATGAAAGGGGGAGAGATTACATTAAAGATTTCTTTGAGACAGGTACAACCTTGAATAATGGGGTTACTATCAGTGCTGGAGATCGTGAGAAATATGCCATGGTCAATATCAATAGAAGTTCTAGAGAATTTATCATCAAGGGGGACGAGAGAAAGAAAACTGCTGCTTTATTCAAGGGTGGAATTAAAACGGGCAAGTTTACTCTTGATGGAAGTGTGAATTATATCCGTACGGATATGCACCAATCTCCGGTGATGTTTGATGAGAGTGATCAACAGGATCCTATTTACTGGCATTTATTGCAAGCTGCGCCGGGTGTGCCGGTTACAGCATATAAAGATTACCCTGACAATGCCTTCGGATGGAATTTATACTACCAAAACCCATATTGGAGAATGAAACACGTTCGAGAGAATCGACAAACGGATCTTGTCAACCTTGTTGGGAGTTTGGCTTATGAAATTAATGACCATATTAACGTAAGCTATAGAGGGAATCTTCGAAAACGTACCTCCTCTTCACAGAGTCATAGGGATGCTTTTGATAATAGTATGTATGTTGGCCCTGGGGCTGCAGCAAGTTCTAACATCTCTTCCGCGTATTTTCTGGATAAGAAAGATTGGTGGGATTTTTATGGAGATTTAATGGTCAATTTTGATTACGATTTAAGCGAAGATATTCATTTAGGTGCTAATGTCGGACATAACTATCAAGAGCATCGATTTAGTATCATGGAGAATGGTGGAAATAATCTGGAGGTTGAAGGTGTATACAATATGCGAAATGTGACGCAACCTCTTCCTGCTGGAGAATTGGATAATGATCAATTTAGAAAGAACTCACATTCGGTTTTTGCTAATATAGACTTGTCTTACAAAAATTATCTATTCCTTAATGCTACGGCAAGAAACGAATGGGCTTCTACCTTGGTAACTTCCAATAATTCATATTTTTATCCTTCTGTGGGGGTCTCATTTGTTCCTACTAAGGCCTGGGATTTTGGTGGAGAAGTGTTAAACTACTTGAAAGTAGCAGGGAGCTGGACAAGAGTAGGGAATACTTCTTCTGTAGACTGGTATGATATCAACCAAAAAGCTGTACTCAGTTCGGGATACCCCTTTAATGGAAACAACTCTTTTAGAGATAATATGTCTCCAGCTGATCAAAATCTTAAACCTGAATTTGTCAGTACTACAGAGTTCAATTTGGCTGCAGGATTTTTTAATGATCGTGTTGTAGTAGATGCAGCAGTTTATCAAGCCGATACGAAAGACATGATTACTCAACGTACGGTTTCTTCTACTTCTGGTTTGTCTTCTCAATTGGTCAATATTGGTAAGATGCGTTCAAAAGGTGCTGAAGTTAATTTAATGGTAACTCCAATTCAGAATAAAGATTGGCAATGGGATGTTAACGTAGGTTATGCCTATGATGAATCCCGTGTGCAAAAAGTTACTAATGAAGCTTCAGAAGTTTCTTTGATTACACTAGGATCTATCTTTGGTGTTTTTGCGCAGGAAGGTTCTCTTTTTCCATTGATTAAGACAAGTATGATGGCAAGAGACGATCAAGGACGTATCATTATCAATCCAGATACCGGTAATCCGGAAGTAACTAGTAAATTGGAAAATGCAGGTATTGCTGTGCCGAAAAGTATTTACAATTTTGGTACAAAAGTTCGTTACAAAGGATTCACTCTTGGAGCTGTGGCAGACTTGAGATTGGGGAGTAAATTTATTGCTTATATTAAAAACGGAATGGCCTTTAATGGAAGCTTATTGGAGTCTGGTCAATTGGATAGAGAGCAAGGTGGATTTGTAATGCCTAATTCTGTGATTCCAGATGGAAACGGAGGTTATGTTCCTAATACAGATGTGAAAACTGGAGGAGATAACTATAATTCTGTGAATGATTACTATAGTAGCTATTATGGAAATATAGGAGAAAACTATTTGACTGATGGACGCGCTTTTAAATTAAGAGAAATTTCTTTGAGCTATACTTTCCCCACCAAATGGGTATCTCAACTCGGCTTACGAGAAGTTACTCTTGGCGGTTATGCTCGTAACCCTTTTACGAAGTTTGCTAGTCAAAATCAGAATTTTGCAGATCCAGAAACCAGTCACTTTACAGATTCAAGTGTTGATGGTTACTCACAGAATGCTTTGGGAATTGCGTATCCTGGACAGTATCCTAGTACCAAAACCTATGGGTTCTCTCTTAATATTAAATACTAATTAGTTGATTATGAAAAAATTTAATTTAATAGCATTAATAGGAATGGTGATGATATTAGGGTCTTGTAGTTTAGATCATAATACCAGCCCTAATGATGTTTTATCGGATGATCTAACTCCGAATTTACGCCTGTCAGCGGCAGAAGTTACAGCTTATGCACCTTTGGCAGGAGATATGAATGGTTTAGGGAATATATGGACCAATGCTTGGGCTGGAAATACAGCTCAATTTGGGAACCCCTTAATTACTGAAAGCACATTGGATATATCGACTTCTTTTAGGCAAGCAATGTGGAATGATATGTATCGAGCAATTGCTCGTTTTCAGCAAATCATCAACGTAGATGAGCCTGAGAATTATCCTAATTATATCGCAATAGCCAAGATCCAGAAGGCCTTCTATATGGAGTATATCGTTGATCTTTATGGAGATGTACCCTATACAGAAGCGTTTCAAGAACAAGAAAATTTGACGCCGAAGTATGATAAGGATGTGGATATCTATAAAGATTTGGTCCAAGAACTTTTGGATGCCAGAGGATTGATTGAAGAAAACTTGGGAAATCCAGATGAGGCATTAAGTGTGGCAGCATC
>JAJYSO010000035.1 GCA_021793535.1 Bacteroidota bacterium
CGGTTTTGATTGGAGCCGTTTCTTATTTGTTGTTGGGCAAAGAGAAAGAAGTGGGATTTGACCGTTTGGATCTGATTGAGAATTTGATTCCAGTGTATATTGAGCTCATCCAGAAATTGGAAGCCGAAGGTGCGGAGTGGATTCAATTGGACGAACCCTTTTTGGCTCTTGATTTGACAGCAAAAGCAAAAGACTGTTTAGCATATGCTTATGCAGAAATCCGAAAGGCTTGTCCAAAGGTAAAGATTCTGGTGACCACATATTTTGAAGGCCTCCGAGATAACCAAGCGTTAGCAACCGCACTGCCAATAGATGCTTTGCATCTTGATTTGGTGCGTTGTCCTGAGCAATTAGAAGGGGTTTTGGACCGGCTTCCTGAAAGCTTAACCCTATCGTTGGGACTTGTAGACGGTAGAAATATTTGGAAAAATGATTTTGAAAATTCATTACATCTGATTACAAAAGCCATTGATAAAATCGGCCATGAACGAATTTTGTTGGCCCCATCTTGCTCCTTGTTACACGTCCCTTGTGATTTAGATTTAGAGACGGAGCTGCACCCCGATATTAAAGAATGGTTGGCCTTTGCCAAACAAAAAATAAATGAAGTGGTGGTGCTGAAAAATTTGGCTCTAAATAAGCAAGACGAAAAATTTCAAAAAGCATATGAAGCGAATCAAGCCGCATTAAAGCGTAGAAGAGCTTCTAAGCGTATTCATAACAAAGAAGTTGGAGAGCGGATTCAAACCATTTCTGAAAAGGATGCGCAACGAGATCATGAGTTTGGTATACGCAAGGCCATTCAGCAAAAGGATTTGAATTTACCGCTTTTCCCGACTACGACCATTGGCTCTTTTCCACAGACCAAGATAGTTAGACAGTGGCGTGCCCAGTTTAAAAAGGAGCAGATATCAGCTTCCGAATACCAATCCTTGCTTAAGGAAGAAACGAAAAAAGCAATTCGCTGGCAAGAAGAAATTGGATTGGATGTTTTGGTTCACGGTGAATTTGAACGCAACGATATGGTGGAGTATTTTGGAGAACTTTTAGAAGGTTTCGCTTTTACAAAGTATGGTTGGGTACAAAGTTATGGTAGTCGTGGAGTCAAACCGCCAATCATTTATGGGGATGTATACCGCACGCAGCCTTTAACTGTGTATTGGTCCACTTTTGCACAAGCCCTAACGGATAAATACGTGAAGGGGATGTTGACAGGCCCGGTAACCATTTTGCAGTGGTCTTTTGTTCGTGATGACCAACCTCGGTCGGCTACTTGTACGCAGATTGCTTTGGCCATCAGAGATGAAGTTGTCGATTTGGAAAAAGCTGGAATTAGAATCATTCAGATTGATGAGCCTGCTTTGCGAGAGGGACTGCCTTTGCGCAAAGCGGATTGGAAAGCCTACCTGGATTGGGCCGTGACCGCGTTTCGTTTAGCTTCCTCAGGGGTACAAGATCAGACTCAAATACACACGCATATGTGTTATTCCGAATTCAATGATATTATCGAGCATATAGCCAAGATGGATGCCGATGTAATCACCATTGAATGTTCTCGTTCTCAAATGGAGTTGTTGGATGCTTTTGCAGACTTCAAATACCCCAATGAGATCGGACCAGGGGTATACGATATTCATTCTCCTCGGGTTCCTACCAAACAGGAAATTATAGACTTGTTGGAAAAGGCACGCCAAGTCATTCCGGTAAATCAGTTGTGGGTTAATCCCGACTGCGGGTTGAAGACAAGACACTGGGAGGAAACCAAGAGTGCCCTCAAAGAGTTGGTTTCAGCAGCGCAAGATATGCGAAAACAAGTTGCGCAGGAGGTGGAGTGCTGATGAGCAGTCTCTCTTTAAAAAAAGAAGCAGGATGTTTTCCTTATTGGAAGATGGCCTGCTTTTTTAATGGTAAGTGACCCTTTGTTTTACAAAGCAATATTGCCTATTATGGCCGGACTCAGGATTGCCATAAATTTAGTATGTTTGAGTACCTAAACAAATCCTGTGGCTGTGAAAAAGATGATCCTGACCCTTTCGGTTATTGTTGGCCTTACTGCTTGCGATGACCATCAAAAGAAAAAGAAAATGAAATATCCCATAACAGAAGAGGGCGAGACGGTAGATACGTATTTTGATACCGCAGTACCAGATCCCTATCGTTGGTTGGAGGATGACAACAGTGCAGAAACCGCAAAGTGGGTCAACGCACAAAATGACGTTACCTTTGCCTATTTAAAGCAGATCCCCTACCGAGAGGATTTGGAAAAACAATTGGCGGATCTTTGGAATTATGAAAAGATCGGTATACCCCGTAAACGCGGAGACTATATTTATTTTAGTAAAAACGACGGTTTACAAGATCAGGATGTTATATATCGATACAAGCGAGAGGGCAAACCGGAAGAAGCCGAAGTTTTTTTAGATCCCAATAAATTTAGTGAGGACGGAACCACTTCCTTGGACGGGATGAGCTTTTCCAAAGATGGAAACCTAGTTGCGTACACCATTTCCGAGGGGGGCAGTGATTGGAGGAAGGTGATTTTGATGGATGTGATAAAAAAAGAACCCGTGGAAGATACCTTAACCGATGTCAAATTTAGTGGAGTGTCTTGGAAAGGGAATGAAGGCTTTTATTATGCCAGTTATGACAAACCCCAAGGAAGTGGGCTTTCTGCTAAAACGGATCAACACAAGCTCTATTATCATCAGTTGGGCACCACACAGCATCAAGACGAACTTATTTTTGGAGGGGTAGAAGATGAAAAGTATAGATATGTTTCTGGTCGGGTTACTGAAGATGGACAATACTTGGTGATCTCAGCCAGTAATGCCACTTCCGGGAATAACCTTTATATCCAAAATCTGAATACCCCTGATAGCGACATTATTCCCATTATCGAAAGTGATGACGCCAATACTTATTTGTTGACCAATGAGGCCGATCAATTGTACTTGGTCACGGATTTGAACGCTCCTAATAATAAAATTGTTCGGGTCTCGGCTAAGGATCCGAAAGTCGAGCATTGGAAAGATTTTATAAAAGAGACAGATCATGTTTTGCAACCCACTTTGGCTCATACGTATATTTTTGCACATTATTTGAAAGATGCTGTTTCGCAGGTAATTCAATACGATATGGAGGGGGTTAAAATTCGGGAGGTCGAACTTCCGGGAATGGGAACCGTCAATGGCTTTTCTTCCCGTAAAGAGGAGCAAGATGTCTATTACTCCTTCACCAATTATATCAGGCCGAGTACGATTTATAAATTTGATTTGGCTTCGGGAGCATCCACTGTTTATCAAAAACCGGAGGTAGCTTTTAATCCTGAAGAGTACGAGAGTAAACAAGTTTTTTACTCCTCTAAGGACGGAACCAAAATTCCTATGATGATCACCTATAAAAAGGGAATATCCTTGGATGGTACCCATCCTACAATGCTCTATGGCTATGGTGGTTTCAACATCAGTTTAACGCCTTCTTTTAGCGTTGCAAATGCACTCTGGTTGGCGCAAGGGGGAGTGTATGCTGTTCCCAACCTTCGTGGAGGAGGAGAGTATGGAAAAGACTGGCATTTGGCCGGTACTCAGTTTCAAAAACAAAATGTGTTTGATGATTTTATAGCGGCAGCCGAATACCTAATCGACCAAAAATATACTTCATCAGATTATTTGGCAATCCGAGGGGGATCAAATGGTGGTCTTTTGGTCGGAGCGACCATGACCCAGCGCCCCGAGCTCATGAAGGTAGCTCTTCCAGCTGTTGGTGTGATGGATATGCTGCGTTATCATACTTTTACTGCCGGAGCAGGATGGGCCTATGATTATGGTACGGCTGAAGATAGTAAGGAGATGTTCGATTATTTACGCGGCTATTCTCCGGTTCATAATGTAAAAGAGGGCGTAGCTTATCCCGCAACGCTGATTACTACGGGAGATCATGATGATCGTGTGGTTCCTGCCCACAGCTTTAAGTTTGCTGCGGAGTTGCAGAAGAAACAAGCTGGGGATCATCCGGTGTTGATTCGCATCCAAACCAATGCAGGGCATGGTGCGGGGAAACCGACCTCGATGATCATTAAGGAATATGCGGATTTATACGCTTTTACCCTTTATAATATGGGTTTTGCTCAGCTGCCGAATGAAGAGCCGTAAAATGCAGAAGCTTTCCAGGCAGTGTGAACTACCGTCCACATAATACAATACTTACTCATTGTTTTTGAGTGAGTGGGATGTAAGTTTCTGGTGATGCTTCACCAGAAACAATTCGTCAATACATTTTAAGCCGAGGTTAATGGTCGCTTACATCCCCTATGCATGCTAAAGGGATGAATGGGTTTTACGTTCCGTTGTATAAAACGAATTGGAATGATAGGTCATTGACCTGTTTGTGTTGGGGGTGGATAAAACAAGATTTAACACTTTTCATAAGAATATGGACATGTGAATCTTGTTTTGAGATTCATCAGAGGGATACAAGCGCAGCAAAGAGTGTAGTAGGACAAGGTCTAAACTGGGTTGCAGCCGGATAAAAAACAAAGACAAGCCGAGGCGTTACCAGTAAGTGAGTCTGTGATCCTTTAGGCCGAACCCATCGATGGGTAGTTCACAAAATACCGTGAAGAGCCTGTGGTTGTCATGATGAGTTAATCCTGGGGTTAGCGGACTAGCTCTTTAAAGAGTCGTTCTAAGGTTTGATCTAAGTTTGTGGAAAACCCTGGATGCGGTCTTGAGGTCTGTATGCAGGAGCTTCGAACGGCTGTCATCCAACGAAAACGAGAGGCTAAATCCATTTTTGCGATGGGACCGCCATCCTTATCACCGCGTGTGATGAGTTCGAAAGACTTTAAATTGAGTTGTACCTGTTTCCTATCCAATTCAGTGGTGTACAAGTTAAACTTATCCGCATTAAAATAGGTCTTGACAAGAAGTCGTTTGGCCGGCTTGGAATATATTAAAATCCCCGCATTGATGAACTCTTCTCGTTCGACTTTGGGTACAATGCGTATTACCGAATACTCATATAAGATGGGCTCTGGCATGTTGGATCTCTTTAATAAATAAATCGGAAGCATCTCTTCGCACTTGCATAAAACGCGCATAAACTGCCCTTAAATCGTCTGGACTTTTATCAGGGTCCCAAACGAGCCACTCTTCTGGTATGGTTTGGACAAGGTCTTCGATAAAACCATTGGTAAGCAAGGGTTTTAGGGCTTGATCTGCTTTTTCAATCTGCGTGCATTGTGCCAAGAAGATATGGTCTTTAATATAAGAAAAAGGGGTTTGGGCTTGTTTTTCCAAATCCGTTATGTGGTGGTGAAAATAAAAACTCGAGCCATGATCAATTAGCCAGAGCTCGTGATGCCACATCAACATATTAGTGTTTTTAGCGGTACGATCCACATTGGTCATAAAAGCATCGAGCCAAACGATTTTGGAGGCGGTAGCCTCGTCAATTTTCATGACATTGGGATCGTAGTTAATGGCACCGGATAAAAAATGCACCCCGAGGTTAAGGCCTTGACTCCATTTTAAAAGATCTTGAATTTCCTCATCCCCTTCAGTTCTTCCGAAGGCTTCGTCCAAGTGAAGAAAAACCAATTCTGGAACTTTAAACCCTAATTGTCGGGCGATTTCTCCCCCTAGGAATTCGGCAATGACCGATTTTTCCTTATGCCCTGAGCCCTTGAATTTCAGGACGTATTTAAACCCATCTGCTGCTTCTACCAAAGCAGGAAGAGAGCCTCCTTCTCGAAGTGGTAAGATATACCTCGTTAAGTTAGACGATCGTATTTCCATAGGTGTAATTTAAGGATTAAGAGAAGGGAGGAGCTACTCTTCGGGTCCGCTTTGGTTAAGACAAAGAATTAATGAGTAATGGCATATTGCGTGTGTGATCCGAAAAGCGCCGAGTTCAAAATAGCCTTTCCACTTTCCCGAGAAGTATAAGGAGTTAATTTTACTTCTTGCCCATCGGGAAGGTAAACCACGTAAAACCCTTCTTCCATGGAAGATAGCTTAATGGTTTCTCCATCTTTAATTGCATTCCAAGATTGGTCCTCCGGTCGGTACTGCAAAAGAATATGTTTGCCGCGATCTTTACCCTTGATTACCTCGATATTCATTTGGTTTTTAGTGGCGACTAGTTGATAGGTGTTTCCATTTTTAACGATCGTCTGCGTCTCTATATCCCCATCGTTCATGGCTACGGGGTTACTGCCGGACCAAAACTCCACCACGTTGAAAATAACAGCGTCTCCCAAGAAGAAGAGCTCGTAAGCCGGTACGATCCAGAGTCCCCAAAAAATGAGGTTGTCTAAAAATTTACTTTCTGTTAGCCCTTGATTCCAGTCTTTGAGCTTGTTAAAAGCCGTAAAAGAACCCAGGCAATTTGAGAATAATAGAGAAGCGGTTAATCCCAATACTATAAGCTTTGTTTTTTTCATGGTCATTTATCTTTAATGTGAATTCAAAAATAAGAAAGCCGATTCGTTTTTTCTAATAAAAGTTCTTTTCTTACGGTATTAAGGAGGCTTTACTGTATAAAAATCGTGAAGGAAAAAAGGTTTTTATATGGGGTCTGGTGGTGACGGATGAAAAACAGAAAAGAAAAAAGAGGATTGTTCTTTCGAAGGTTATGAGCCAGCTCTACTCTATCGGGAACGAGGCCTGAAATATAAAATTAACACCTTGTTTTTTGTGCCGTGATTTTAGTATCTTTCTGGAAAAAAGAGAAATGTTTAAGAAAATTGTGATTGCTTGTCCTAGTAGAAGAACAGCTGAGAAATGGGCAGCCGCTATTACGGAAAATGATCAGGAATTTGAAGTGGAAATCTACCCTGAGGATACGGCTCGTGAAAAGACGGAGTTCATGTTGTCTTTTTTACCGGATCCAGAGGTTTTTAAACATTACCCCAATTTAAAGGTAGTGGGCTCTTTAGGTGCCGGTGTTCGTTCAATCATTGACAATCCGAGCTTACCGAAAAGCGTAACGGTTACCAAGGTCGTACAAAAAGAGCATCAAAAAGATATGGCGGAATTTGTTCTAGGACTGATTTTGAGCCATACTCGTCGCTTGTTTTTATATACGCAATACAAGGCGGATAAGATGTGGAAGCCCCGATCCTATCAAAGCGCTTTTGAAGTGAAGGTTGGGATTATGGGGATTGGGGCAATAGGAAGTGTTATTGCTCAATTATTGGATAAAGTAGGCTTTCAGGTTACCGGGTGGTCACGGAGTAAAAAAGAGTTGGGTGCTATTCGTACTTTTTATGGGGAAGAGCAGCGGGATGTATTCTTGAAAACAGCGGATATTTTGGTTTGTGTTTTGCCTCTGACAGACCAGACCATTGGGATTTTAAATCGGGATGTTTTTGAGAAGCTTCCACATGGTGCTTTTATCATTAATGTAGGCAGAGGTAAGGAATTGGTTGATGAGGATTTAATAGCATGTATAGATGAAGGGCAGCTTTCAGGTGCAGCACTGGATGTATTCCACCGCGAGCCGCTACCACAAGACCACCCGTTTTGGCACCATGAAAAAATTATGATTACTCCACACACCGCCGGAGATACACACCCCGAAAAGGCTGCTCTCGAGGTCATTGCCAATTACAAGGCGATGAAAACAGGGCAACCCTTGAGCCATACTGTTGATCGGGCAAAAGGATATTGACCCAAAACTGAAATGTGTATACAAATAAAGACTATTTCAAATAGCCTACTTATATTTGCATTTCTGGAATCAAGATTATACCTATGCATCCTTTAGAAGCTATTTCTCCAATTGATGGTCGTTACCGATCTAAAACTGAACTTCTTGCCGATTATTTCAGCGAACAGGCCCTGATCAATTATCGTGTAAAAGTGGAGGTTGAATATTTTATAGCCCTTTGTAAAGTGCCTTTACCTCAATTGAAGGCTATTGGGGAAGGAAAATTGATGGAGTTGCGAAAGATCTATAAAGATTTTTCGCAAGCAGATGCGATCAAGATTAAGGATATCGAAAAGGTGACCAATCATGATGTGAAGGCCGTTGAATACTTTTTGAAAGAACGGTTTGATCATCTTGGGCTTTCCGAGTATAAGGAATTTATTCATTTTGGGCTGACTTCACAGGACATCAACAACACAGCTGTCCCGCTCTCTTTAAAAGATGCGGTGACTGAAGTATATTTTCCGCAATTGGAAAAATTGGTTAAAAAACTGGATGATTTGAGATTGGCATGGGAAAATATACCGATGTTGGCACATACGCATGGGCAGCCGGCTTCTCCTACGCGATTGGGCAAAGAGATTCAAGTGTTTATGGTGCGCTTAAAGGAACAAATTGAGCGTTTGCAATATACCCCTATTGCCGCAAAATTTGGAGGGGCTACTGGGAACTACAATGCGCATCATGTAGCTTATCCTGAAATTGATTGGCTTGCTTTCGGACGGGGTTTTGTGGAACATACCTTGGCGCTAAAACATTCTTTCCCTACCACACAAATTGAGCATTACGATCATTTGGCAGGGATATTTGACGGCATGAAGCGCATCAATACGATCGTGAAAGATTTAGACCGAGATATGTGGTCCTATATCTCAATGAATTATTTCAAACAAAAAATAAAAGAAGGGGAGGTGGGATCTTCCACCATGCCGCATAAGGTAAATCCCATAGATTTTGAGAACAGTGAAGGGAACATTGGAATCGCCAATGCGATTTTCAACCATTTGTCCAATAAACTTCCGGTTAGTCGACTTCAAAGAGACCTTACCGATAGCACCGTTTTGCGCAATATAGGGGTGCCCCTTGCACACAGTCTGATTGCTTTCCAAGCGACCTTGAAAGGCTTAAACAAGCTGGTACTTAATGAGCCGAAGATGCTTGCGGATTTGGAAAATAATTGGGCGGTAGTGGCCGAAGCTATTCAAACCATTCTGCGACGAGAAGCTTACCCCCATCCCTATGAGGCACTAAAAGAACTCACCCGAACCAACACCCAAATCACAGCCGAAAGCATAGGAAGATTTATTGATGGGTTAAAGGTTAGCGATGCGGTCAAAGCTGAATTAAAGGCGATCAACCCTCAAAATTATACAGGAATTTAAAGGTTACTTTTCGGCTGTCTCTCCTAAGAAAATCGATTTGAGGTTTACAGCATCTTTCGGTGCCATTTTTCCGGCTAAGACAAGGCTTAGTTCTCGTCTTCTTAAAGCGGCATTATAGCGTTCTTTTTCCAAGGCTGTTTCGGGCTTGAGTTCGGGAACTTGAACAGGAGAGCCGTATTCGTCTACGGCTACAAAAGTGTAGATGGCGTCGTTTACCCGTGTTTTTTCTCCATTTATGCGATCTTCCATGAAGACCTCAATATATACTTCCATGGAAGTTTTAAAGGCTCGAGAAACTTTGGCTTCAATGGTAATGATGCTGCCCAGTGGAATGGGTTTTTGAAAAGCTACGTGATTAACCGATGCAGTGACCACATGTCTTCTACAGTGACGTCCGGCAGAAATACTGGCAATGCGATCCATAAG
>JAJYSO010000036.1 GCA_021793535.1 Bacteroidota bacterium
TTTAAAAGTGTCGAAATCCACCGAGTAACTCAACCCTATACCTTGCGTATACCCCAATTCTTCTCCTATGTATTGGATATCGCTTTCCCGATTAAAAATCTTGGCGCGTAGGGTGCCGGATTCATTGAGCAGGATCTCCACCTCCAAGTCTCCTACCACAACCGAACGGGTCAGCCCTCCCAACGGCACTCCTACTTTACCGTTAATTAGAATGCGATCACTTACATTGGTCGAAAGCGTCACCCCTACCCGATCTGAAATATCTTGATCCGGGGTACGGTTTCCCTTAGTATAATCCACACCCACTTGAAAAACATCGTCATCACTAGACAAAATATCATTGAAAATACCCGTGGCTCGTTCCAACAGAATATTTTCCGGATGCGCGGTATTTCCCGGACCAGTTTCATTGTAAAAACTGTTTTGGGTAATCAAAGATAAGGCTTGAAGCTCTGTATTCTTCCGATCGCTAATGCGGTATTGAAGTTCCGATTTGACCACCGAAGACAAATTCGGGTATTCCAATTCAAAATTCACGTCAATATTTGACAACAGTCCGCTCAGATCAATGTACACCTCAATAGGGATGTTGCGATTAATGGTAGGGTTTTCCAACAGCGATGCCGGGTTAGCTTCCGCTCTATACACCGCACGTACATTCAAATTGGCTTGAAGGGGGTTCCCATCCCACACGACCGTTCCGCCGGATTCCACCTTAAACTCTTTTTCGACCAAGCCAGCATAACGAAAATCATAAATGCCTTCCTTTACCCGAAATTCCCCCCACATGTTAAAACGGCCATTGGTATTGATATCCATGACTAGGGTTCCCGCTCCTCTTCCCTTGAGCTTACTTCCCGTTTTCTGATCGACAACAATCTCAATGGCTGCCTTGTCGTTCACATTCAAATCAAAATTCAATTCAAGCCCTTTTAAGGGCTTTATAAAAATCCCTTTCCCTTCTTCTTTGGCCTCCTTATCATCTGCAGTTAGAAAATAAATGTAATTGTTGCTGGCAATAGACTCTGCATCGCTCAGCGGGATGATAAATTGCGTACCCTTTTCAGAGCTAGCGGTCGCATCGATAACCAGCTCGTCAAATGGCCCGTGAAAGCGCGCCTTCCCACTGATAAACGCGGTCCCATAATACAGTGCATCTTCGCTGTATTGCGTATCCAAAACCAACAATCGCTCTGGAGCCGATAGGTCCAAATCCATCTCCCAATCCCGAAAATTATGATGCGTAATCGTCCCATCGATCTGTCCGGTGGTATGGTATTGGGTATCCTCGAATTCAACCTGGTCAAAGTAAAATTCTTGGTTTCTCAATTTGACAATGGCATTTTCCTCAAAGGCCAAGTCCACATTCAAATACGGGATCTTCAGCCCGCTGTCGTTTAATTTCAACACTCCATCCACAGAAGGTTTGCGCAAACTGCCATTAATTTTTGCTTGTCCGGTAGCAACCCCTCGGATATCGGTAATCACATCCTTCCCAAAGGCATTGAGCAGGGCCACATTAAAACCGTTCAATCCCAAATCCACATCAATCACAGGATGCTCTCGATCCACATTGATCCGCCCCTCTGCTTCCAAGTACTTATTTTTTTCATCGCGTAACAGGGCTTTTACAGAATACGAAGTCAAGGACTGATTCCCGATAATATCCAAATCCAAATCCCCATAGGAGAGATCGTTTACCTGCAAATCCTTCACCCTTAGATCCGATCCCGGATAATAAATCCCATTCTTTTGATTGATCTCAATCCCTCCATTTACCACCCCTTCAAAGTCCATATCATCAATATAGGGTATAATTTTGCCCAGATCTATATCCGAGAAACTCAATTGATAATCCCGATTGTAATTATTATAACGACTCCCGACAAAAGCAATTTTTTGCTGTGCGTATTCCAAGGTAAGGGTATCGGTTTTTATCCGTTCGAAATCGTCATCAAAAACTATTTCCTGCCGTTTGTGTTCCCGATTCAAATACCAGTCCCGATCTTTAAAGTGCAACTGTGAAGGCAACAGTCCCACTACAAAAGCATTGTCTTTATTGACGGTATGAAACAGTCGGATATCGAACTTGTCCTTGTCTTCTTTTCCACCGATCATTTTGGTATCGATAAAAAGCGTGTCCTTTTCGCGCTTGCTGGTCAACTTAAGCGCCGACATCCGGTAAGCTTCCGAAACAAATTCATCCACATTGACAAAAGTGTTGGAATCCGGGTTGCTGTTGTCTATTTTGACATCGACGTTTTTAAACTTGGCGTTCAATATACTGATCTCCGGGGAATCAAAATCAATCTTTATGGTCGAGTTGCTCGACCGCACGCTCCCCATAAAGGTAGTGTTAGGCGAAAGGCTGATGTCAGGAAAAAGGGCCTCGACGACCTTATTGTGAATAACCACATCAAAGTTAAGATACTGGTTCTGCTCAATTTCCACAGGTTTATAGTTGGAGTACAAGCTTCCCACCGCATTTTTTACCAAATCAGGAACTTGCTTCAACAAAAAATAGCCTTCGAACTTCCCGTTGACAATATCTGGAGAATTGACGGTGATTCGTCTAACGACTCCGTTAAACGAAGAATTAATACTCAATTTATCAAAAGTGTACCTCCCTTTCCTATTGGTATAAGAGGCATCTTCCAACTGTATTGTTCCCACCACATCATCAAGGTTTTGACCCTCCATCTTCATATTCACCCCTCCTTTAAAGGTAACAGTGGAATCCTTTTTTATAAAATGGGTCTTGTACAAATCCACATACTCCACCCGAGCTTTAAAATCATAATTATTTTTATGTCCGGATACATCCGCCATACCGTCAAAACTCATTTGAAAATTGGGATCGAGGCTCACCACCTGCCCAATAAATATAGGGGTATGGAGTTCTCCGTTGACCTGTATATCCTGGTATTCATAACCCTTGTATTCGAGTTTAGAAAACTTCCCTTCCACATGGGTATTGACCTCTTCCCGCGTAAACCCTTTTCCATCCACCTTGAATTTAAAATCGGCCTTCCCCACCTGCGGGTTATCCAATAAGCGCCCAAAATCAAAATCCTCAAAAGCCAAATCCCCTGTATACAGTTCACTTCCCTTTTGCGTCAAGTTGGTCAGCTCCACATCCAAATCAGCCAGTCCCATTTCCGACAATATTTTTGCTTTCACTCCAACCCGATCCCCGCCCGAGGTGGAAACCTTTCCGACCAATTTAGGGTTCCCCAATCGCTCTAAGTATTCTGGTAGGCTCTGTATCAAATGTCCCGGCAATAGGTGCACCAAATCCGAATAATTGGTCTCCAGATTTCTAAAATCACCTTCTAAATTAAAGCGTCCCTCTCCAAAAATATGCTGAATATGCAATTGTCCATCGATGGCCGTATGCGACATCCCGTTTAAGGTAAAATCACGAAATTCAAAATCGTTGAGTACCCCGCGCATCCGGCCTTGAAAATTCAACACCTGATGATTTCCAAACGGACTGTAGAATTTTTTAAGATCTGTGGTGGACACCTGAGCTTCTACAAAATCGGCTTCCACACGCACAGTATTTTCAAAATCCCTCATCGTGTCTTTATATAAAAAATGAATCTGGCCTTTAATACGGGAATGCGCAGTGGTCAAACTAAACGCATCAAATTTCATCGCGTCATCGCGCAACTTAAAAACGGTGCTCAAATTTTCTATTTTTACTCCTCGTCTTTCTTGCGCGGTAATGCGGTTAATATCAACGGTCAAATCCGCCCCTTGAATCACAAAGTTTGAAACATCCACGTTCAAACTGTCCAAGTCCACAATATCCGGATACTTCCCTTGAAAATCCACAAAGCTAAATTGGCTATCAATGGCATTGATATGTGAAAAACTGATTCGAGGAGGGATTTCTTTAGGGCTTTCATTTTCCAATTTATCTAGGAAAATCCCAAAGCTATCTTTATCATCGCCTATATAGCGTTTTAGTCTAAAGGTCAGGTTCTGTGCAGTGACATTCCCAAAGTCAATATTGTTTCCTTCCACAATACCCGGAATATTCACCAGTGAAGTTTTAAGGGATTCTGAAGCGATCAGCGTGTCTTGATGATGATCGGCAATATACACCCCCTTGGCATTGACCTTAAAGTCAAAGGTGATGCTGATCCGATCAATTTTGATATTTGTTCCCAGCTCCGTGTTGATATAGGTCATTGCACGCTGTGCTAACTGCGTTTGAACAAAAGGAATGTTTAGCGATAAAATGGCCACGAGGAACAACAGGACCAAGACCATGACTATTTTTCCCAGTATTTTGACGACCCTTTTGATGTGCACTAGCTTTTAACGGAGGTTAAAAATAAAATCTTCAATAATCAGATATACAATGAATAGTATTAATTTTGTGGAACAGACAAAAATAAACATCCCGGTCGGGATAAAATACAAATTTCAAGCCAATTGAACAATTCTGACAAAATCTATATTCTCGGCATTGAATCTTCCTGTGACGATACAGCGGCAGCTGTTTTGTGTGAAGACGTTATTCTCAGTAATATCGTGGCCACACAAGAAGTCCACAAAAAATACGGAGGAGTGGTTCCCGAGATTGCCTCCAGGGCACATCAACAAAACATCGTTCCAGTCGTACACCAAGCCTTGGCAGAGGCAGGTGTGGATAAATCCCAACTCAAAGCGGTGGCTTTTACGCGGGGTCCCGGTCTGATGGGGTCTCTGCTGGTCGGCACCTCTTTTGCCAAATCATTGGCCATGGGCTTGGCCATCCCCTTGATTGAAGTCAACCATATGCAAGGGCATTTATTGGCACATTTTATAACAGAATCCGGGTATGAGAAACCCGCCTTTCCTTTTTTAGGGCTCACCATTAGTGGAGGGCATACCCAAATCGTTTTGGTCAGGGATTATTTTGATATGCAAGTCATTGGAAAAACCTTGGATGACGCCGTCGGAGAAGCTTTTGACAAATGTGGTAAGATGATGGGGCTTCCTTACCCAGCCGGTCCTTTAATCGACAAATATGCTAAAGAAGGGGATCCTACAGCTTTTAAATTTGCTAAACCCAAGGTAAAAGGATTAGACTTCAGCTTCAGCGGCCTAAAAACCTCTGTGCTGTATTTCTTGGAGAAAGAAAAAGCCAAAAACTCCAATTTCTGTGTGGAGAATCGAAATGACTTATGTGCCTCCTTTCAGAAAACCGTGGTCGATATCTTAATGGACAAGCTACAGAAAGCCGTCCGACAAACCGGCATTCGTGAAATTGCCATCGGAGGAGGAGTCTCCGCGAATACAGGAATACGTCAGGCACTCACTCATCATGAGGGTTGGATCACGCACATTCCAAAATTTGAATACACCACGGACAACGCTGCGATGATCGGAATAGTGGGATACCTAAAATACATCCGAAAGGAATTCAGTGATGTAAGCACAGCTGCCAAAGCCCGTTATACCTTTTAACATGCAATTATTTTATACCCCCTCATTAACCCCGGAATCCCAAAGTTTTGTCTTTGACAAAAAGGAAAGTGCCCATATTGTCAAAGTCCTGCGCAAATCAGCAGGAGAAACCCTGCAAGTTACCAACGGGAAAGGGAATCTATTCACCGCGCAAATCACCACAGCCAACCCCAATCGATGTGCTGTTGAAATGGTGGCTTGTCAAACCCTCCCTCCGCTTCCCTACACCTTGCATATGGCCGTAGCACCCACCAAGAGAAATGAACGCATGGAATGGTTTTTAGAAAAAGCCACTGAAATCGGCATTACTGAAATCACCCCCTTGATCTGTGCGCGAAGTGAACGCAAAAAGATAAACCTAAAGCGCTATCAGCGCATCCTGCAAAGCGCCATGAAGCAATCTCTTCAAGTGTATCTCCCTAAGCTAAATGAGCCTGTGGACTACGCTCTATTCCTCGCCCAAAACAGCGGCGAGCAAAAGTTTATTGCCCACTGCGAAGACACGCAAAAAAAACCGTTTAAAGACGCCATTCAGCCGGAGCTCCCCCTGGTTATCCTCATTGGCCCGGAAGGCGATTTTTCACCCGAGGAAATCGAGGCTGCCCTGCAACATCAATACCGCCCCGTCAGCTTGGGGGCACATCGTTTACGAACCGAAACGGCAGCGCTTGCCGCCTGCCATACCGTCTCACTATTCCTCGGGTAAGATCTGTCCATTCAACCGGTTTTCTCTATATTTGTCCAAAGTCACAACACCATGCTTTTCTCCAGGTTTATCCCGTTAACAACAAAAAAAAAATTAGTCGCCGGTCAATTTTCAAGCCGTGCTCCGAGCAACATTGCCCTGATTAAATATTGGGGCAAATATGGCATTCAGCTCCCTAAAAATGCTTCCCTTAGCTTCAGCCTTTCTCAATGCTCGACCCAAACCACGCTGGCCTACACCCCGCATCAACATTCCACAATAGACTTTGAGGTTTTTTTCGAAAAGCGCAGCGCACCCGAATTCAAGCCCAAGATCGAAACCTTCTTCAAGCGCGTTCTACCGTACGCTCCCTATCTAAAGGACTATCACTTTACAATCCACACGACCAATACCTTCCCCCACAGCAGTGGGATTGCCTCCTCCGCAAGCGGAATGGCAGCACTATCCCTTTGTGTCCTTCAAATGGAAAAGGCACTTTACCCGGAAATGACTACCGATTATTTTTATAAAAAGGCGAGTTTCCTAGCGCGATTAGGGTCCGGAAGTGCTGCAAGAAGCATCTCTGGCCCCGTGATGATTTGGGGAAAACATCCGAGAATTAAGGGCAGTTGCGAAGAACTGGCCATCGCAAATCCTTTTCAAATGCATCCCTTTTTCGAAAATTATCAAGACACTATTCTCATTGTGGACAAAGGGCAAAAGAAGGTGAGCAGCACCCTGGGGCACGATTTGATGAACAATCATCCCTTTGCTCAACGCCGATTCGAACAAGCAGCCGTCAACATTCTTGAGCTGATTCATTTCCTGACCACCGGAGATGCAGAAGGCTTTATCGAACTGGTAGAAAGCGAAGCCCTCACCTTACACGCCATGATGATGACCAGCCGTCCCTATTACCTGTTGATGAAGCCGCAAACTTTACAGATCATCGAAGCGATATGGGATTATCGTCAAACCACAGGTCAATCCCTTTGTTTTACGTTGGATGCCGGGGCTAATGTACACCTGCTTTATCCCAAAAGCGAGCGTAAAAAAACCATGGCCTTTATTAAAGACCATCTGTCTACCTACTGCCAACACGGAGCATATATTTGCGATCAGGTGGGCAAAGGAGCTGTTCTACTCTAGATCATTGTCCTCTAAAGTAAAATTTTAAAAACATCAGAAAACCCATAAAAATTAAAAATGCGATCAATACCACATAGCTGTTTTTAAAATACTCCCGGTTTCTTTTCTTATCGCCTCGATAGCTGTACACCATCAAAAAGACAAATAAGATTAAAGCTATTCCGGCAAAGATGAGCTGACCTTGACTAAACATTTTTCCTTATTTTTCGACAAAACTAATATATATAAGCATATGAAAAACAAAATTGAAGCGGTAAAAAAATTTCACACAGCCTTTGGTCTGGGTTATGCCACAAAACCCCTTGCAGACATTGGCCCTTCAAAAATAGCCCTGCGTTACAAACTCATGAAAGAAGAAAATGAAGAATACCTGCAAGCCGCCCAACAAAATGATCTTGTCGAAATCGCAGATGCTTTGGGTGATATGCTCTATGTATTATGCGGAACGATTATCGAGCACGGCATGCAAGACAAAATAGACGAAGTCTTTGCCGAAATTCAGCGCAGCAACATGAGTAAACTCGGAAAAGATGGTAAACCCATTTACCGTGAAGATGGCAAAGTAATGCGAGGAGCTGATTATTTTAAGCCGGATCTGGCCAAAATCCTTCAACAATAAGTAAGTCTTTGAGCGCCGCTGTTTTTCTCTTGGTGCTCTCCGTATTATCAGGCCCTAAAAATGACTTAACAATACGGAAGAAGCTCGGCAAAAGATCCCTTAGGATCAGGCCTTCCAAGAGCTAGATTGTGCTAATTCTATTCGCTCAATTTATTGAAATTCCACACTGGGATGGTACCGCTTCACCCGACGCAAGGTATTGACATCGGTGTGATGCATTTCCTCTCCTCCCAAAGCCGCCAATCGTAAAACGATATCGGAGCTGTGGGTAAAAGTGCCGTCTTCATTGAATTTAAAGGTACTTTCAAAAGACCTCAACTCCGCACGCTCCACCAAATAAGGGTTTTGTAAAATACCAAAAGAGGGGTCTCCAGGAGTTGCTTTGAAATAAAGTTCTTTCGAACGAGCTTCCGCTTCTGCTCCAGCCTGAATAGCGATACCGCGTCCAAAGACAACGGTTCGATAAACCAGCTGACGTTCTTTATCCCAAAGCAAGTAACCGGATTCATCGTGGAAAGGATTCATGGCCTCCTCTCCATGCCGCCAAGCTACAGATTTATACGCCAACCCTTCCAAAAACTGTTTTCCGTTTTGTTGAGTGGGGATAGGTTTGAACCAAGCCGTCTCAAAATAACTCGTCTTATTGGTGATGTCATCGTTATTATGATAGGACAGATCAATGCCCACGTTTCCTTCCCATTCGCCTACTAAAGGCGTTAGTGGCCCCAATAATTGCGGACCAAAAATCTCATTTGCCATAATACTATATTGTTTTATTTTAAAAACTTAAAGATATACATTTCAAAAACAAACGCAGAATGTTTTTTAGAAATACCCTTTTGTTTTAAAGTAACCCTTTAAAGAAAGGGAAGGCAATTCGTTCCCGATAAAAAAGCCATCCTCAAAAAAATATCCCCAATTTTCGTAGCCTCATATCGAGACATTTTTTTATTTTAGCCCCCTACATGAAGGTGCTTTTATTCCATATCATAGGGTTGTTCGGGGTTCTCCTTATCTTTGTTAGCCATCAGGCCCAATCGATCACTGTTTCCCCTCAAAAAAAACCCTGCTGTACAGAGCAAAGCTCTTCCCACACCGAATCGCAAGCATCTTCCTGTTCCACCCTCTCCCCCATCACGACTGACGGAGAACACACGCACTGCGCAAATAACTGTACAGAAATCTGCCATTGTCCGATCAGCCAAATCAGTTTATTCCCCAATCTGCTAAGGTCCATTGCTACACCTATAGGATCGCAAGAAGCCTATTTCGCCTATCTCGAAAACCATCTCTCTTTTGCAGGTTCAGCAATTTGGAATCCTCCTAAAAAAGCGTAGATCTTACTACTGCTTTCCAAAGCTCAGGTTTTTACTCCTCATTTTTTATCTCTTTAACGAAATCCCTTAACCATCAGCCTATACAAAAAAAGGCTCAAGGCATAAGGGGTCTCCACCTAATTTTATACCATGCAAAATCTTCTTTCTAAACTCCTAAAAGTTCTGGGGCTCCTCTTTTTCAGCGGCTACTTATCGACTTCAGC
>JAJYSO010000037.1 GCA_021793535.1 Bacteroidota bacterium
ATCTGGGAATCTGTTGTTTTATCCCAACCTTCGGCTAAAAACTTTTTCAACTCTTCTTTTAAAGAAGGGTCTTCTCCCAGCATTAAATACACCTGGTCTGCAGAAAAATAATCTCGGGTGTTCTGTGCATTCCTGATCCGATAACTTTCGAGGTGGATAGGGCGCAAAGAAGACACTTTTTCCTTTTCCATATTTCCTCTATAAACCAAATTGATCAGATTAGTTCTCAACCACAATTCCACTGCTTCAGGATTTTCGTTAAAACCTTCTATTTGATTACTTTCCTCCAGTTTTTGAAAAAGTCGTGTCAGTTGATCCAATTCAAGATGACTGGATTTTCCTCTTCTCGCACGTTGCCTAGGTCTGATGCCATTATGGTTTAGCAACATATATAGATTCACCAAAGTATAATCTATATTTACAGCCTTTGCATCTGCGGTATATATTAATTCGTTTCTAAAAACGCTCTCTTTGCTGTTCAGTTTAATTGCCATAACTACACGGTCATTTTTTGGATGGATAATTTAGTATTCACCTTCCTGATTAAATAAAACTCTCTATTATCTGAAGTTACCACAACCTCATTATAATTTAGGTTCTGCAATAAGTTTTTGAAAATGGTCAATTCCACAAACTTTCCTTTTAAGTCATTTAACGAAGGGCTGAAACCCTTTTTGATATAATACAGCATTTCATATAAATCCAACGAGATCGATAGCTGTACTCGCTTATGTTCTTTATGTCTAAAAATAAGACTGTCCGGTTCGTATTCTAAGTATTGAGTCAAATGAACTGTATTATTCACCATCAACTCAAAATCTTCAAGGGGGAAAAGTTTAAAAGATTTCCCTTTATAATCACGAACTTCATTTGAAGACAAGACTAAATTTTTATCAGACAATTCATTATTTGTGCTTCCCTCATTTAATGATACTGCTCTTGAAATTACTTGTTTCGTTTTTTCGCCAACCTTCGATTTTGATAAAATAGACACAAAGTCAAAGATTGATTTATAGGGAAGTCTTTGTAAATAAGAAGGTTTATCGGCTTCCTGAGCAGGGTTTTCTTCATCAGGGTTTTCTAATGACCACGTAATTTTGCCTTCAAAATAATGGTGCCTTACAAAAGATTTATGTTTTTCACGAATCGCTTTAATGATTCCTGGTGTTTGCTCTTGCGCGGTTACAAACTGCTTATGAGCATTAAACGTTTCCAAAAGATTCGTTTCTCTTTCTGCAAATGGCACAAAATCCTTTTGAAGGTGATTATTAAAAAACAGTTCACGATCAATATTCGGAATAGCAACTTCTCCAATGTCTGTTTCTCGCAATAGCTTAATCAATCGGTCTTGATTTCCCGTGTCTTCAGCCAATGGGTTGGTTATATTAAAATAATAATATTGCCAATACTTAACAGGGTCGGTTTGCTTTAATGCCTCTATTTTTGGGAGGTCCTCCAATGAAACATCGCGCGTAATGAGAAAAGAAATAAAAGAACGAATATCACGCATTGTGATATGCAGTTCTCTCTTGAGGCTGACTGTTCTTAACAACCATTCCAAACGGTTAATGACCGTTTCTCCTGCCGCAGAATCATTGAGTGTATCTACATTATAGCGAATAAAACTATCTTTTGGCACGCGATCTTCCCATAAGCTCGGACGAGTAAGGGCTTTTACCTGTTGTTTAAATAGACTATCTGTATCGCCTTCGGAAGCCACAACAGAACGTAAATTTAAGTTTACAATCATCAATCCTTCTGGCAACTTGGTATGCCCTTCCTCATAGAAGTAATTCTCTATTACACGTGCCAACTTCTTATGCTTCGTAGAAGTGGTTAGGAACTCAACCAATCGGCCTTCGTTAATGGCTATAATTCTACCCTCAGATGCTTTTTCATAATTATCCAATCCTTCAAATGGATTAAAAAACTGCTCTAAAACTTCATTATTGGCTTTCTCTTCCTCGTCTTGAGAGCCATCATAATTGCTCTCATACGATATCCCATCAATACTAAACCTCGCTCCATTTTTATGCTCAAAATGTTCAAGATTCTTTTTGATGGCCGGTTCTCTTTCTATTCTTTTTATAAATGCCGTCTTCCCGTCTCCGGCATTTCCGGTAATGATAAGTAGCTTATATTTTGCCGATAAAATATCTGGTATTAACTTTTTATCCAGTTTTGTAGGAGTATAGGTCAATTCATCAAAGTCACTTCCTTTTTCATTTACACGCGTACCAAAATTTCCATATTTAGACTGACTGTATAAGGAGTTAATATAATCTACAATATTCAAGCCTTCAATATCAACACGTTGACTCTTGATTTTTGACTTGTTTTTATCAAAAAGCTCTTTCAGGCTTTGATACACCCTCTCCACCGTACCATCTGTATAACGCTTGGCTCCACCTTGCCAGAAATAATCACTGACAATTATCTCGTCATTAATTTTAATATGAAGCTTTATTTTATCATCTAATTCAGGACGAAATCTTTTCAAATTCTTCTTGAAACCTTCTAAGGTTTTCTTGATAGCTTCTCCTAAATCAAGATAGGTATTCATTGAATTATAAAGCTTAAACCTTGATCTTCCTTGAAGAATAGAAATCTCGGTATGATAGGTTTTATTCCGTATGCTTACTTTATGATCCTTTTCTTCTTTTTCTGCAAGAAGATTTTCCTCAAGAGCTAATAACGCTTCCAGCATTTCTTTTGCATTCCGGAAACGCTTGTTTGGGTCCAATTCTATTGATTTAAGTAGAAAATCAGCAAATTCATCAGAAATCCGTTCTTCAAAATCCCTGGGGTTATTGGGTGCTCTACTTGCCACTGGCATTTTCGAAGGATGCCAAGGGTATTTCTTACAAATTAATTCATAGAGCGTAACGCCCAAGGCAAAAGTATCTGCTGATAGATTCCAATTGATTTTATGACCGTCAATAATATCCGGTGCTAAATACGGACTGGTCCCCACAAAGTTCTTATCCGTTTCATCGGCAGAAGCCACATTGAAGTCAATCAATACAAACCGTTCTCCTTTATCCCAGATAATATTTTGAGGCTTGATATCACGATGTAAAAGTGGTTTAGGCTTGGATTGCATTTCCACCAAAGCAGATAAGATCTCTTTACCTACCTGATAAACTTTATGGATGGGAAGTTTAACATCTGTATGAGGACCGTAATTTCTTAAGTTTTCACCCTCCAATAATTCCATCAATGTATAAAACTGCCCATTACTGGTTTGCCCATTCCATTTAAAGGCAACAATATTGGGGTGATTTAACTCTGTCAAAGCCCGGTATTCGTCTATGACTGAGTTTAGCTGTACACTTTCATTAAACAGTTTGAGCGCAAAGAACTTGTTTTGAAATTTATGTTCTACCTCAAAAACCCTTGAATAGCCTCCTTTCCCCAGTACCTTGTGGATGATATATTCGTCAACGGTATCTCCTTCTTTTAAATCTTGGAGTGATAAATCTCCCGACGGAATTTGATCTTCCTCGGTCTTCGAACTGGTTGATCGTTCTTCTTGGGTAGCCTCTTTGATAAAGTTTTGCAGCTCTTCGACGCTTCCAATTCTTGAGAATTCGTCAGTAAGAATTGTCTTCTTGCATACTTCATCCACCCATTCTGGGATATTTTGATTAAGTGAAGAAGGCCATAGTTTTTCCGGTAAGGAACCACCCATTTTATTGAGATCATAAGGAGAACGGAAGGGTTCTTTATCGGTAAATAGCCAATAAATCAATACTCCTAACGAATAAATATCCGAAAGAGCCGAAGCATCTCCCACCGTCAACTCTAAAGGATGATAAGCGGTGGCATTTTGCTCATTTAAAGTGGGCATTACCGTATAACCCTGCTCGTTGTGATCTACAAAATAGGATTTTCCAAAATTACCGAGATAAGCATAACCATTGATCAAATAGACGTTATTTGGGTTAATATCTCGATGAAATATTCCTTCTTTATGCGCTTGTTGTAACGCCACTAAAAGATTTTCAATTATCCTTACTTTCTCTTTAAACGTATAGGTTTTTACTCGAGATTCTGCACGCAGTGTATTCTCTTCCAAATAATCAGAAATCTCATAGAAAAGATGGTTCTCCGGATCAGGCCGAAACTCAACATTGAGGATAAAGTTTTTGGATTTTAACCTGTTTAAAGCGGTATATTGATTTTTAATCTGCTCCTCCCGCTGACGTAATTCTTCCCTTGTCAGATTATTCACCTGCAAGGCATATTCTTTAACCCGTCTTTTTAGGGTTGAATTTCCTTTAGGTCGAACCAGATATTCTGCAAAGTTTTCTTCCTGCTCCAGGATTTTCAAAATCTCAAAGCCTTGAACTTCTCGCTTTTCATCAGGGCGTTTTCGAGATTGCTGCCCTGTAAGGAATTTGACAATCTCTTGCTGAATACCCATTATATCATTGGCTGTTTTCCCCACATTATAGGGTTCGATAAGAAAGTCGATAAGATCTTCTGTAAGCTCAAAAGTCAGTTTTGCCGATTCCCCTGAAATTTGTGGAGGAAAACTATTTCCATAAGAAAGACTTACCAAACCTTGAACCCAAGCTTTACCCCAAACGGACTGCTGTGATTTTAAGGTAGAAGCTAAAATAGCTGATTTTTGACGATTGGTTTTATGTGGGTTCCGACGCTGATGATCGTTGAGATACCAGGTATGATCGTCTCCCTCAATATAGCCGTGCCAGTCTTTGTTTTCAATATTAAAAATGGCGTGTGGCGCAATAACCACCAAATCATATTCCCAAAATTGGGTGCGGTTGTTACGCGGATTGGTAGAAGCAATTTCCACATTGGGAATCAGATAATAATCATCCGGCAGTTTTACCTCCAAATAATCTAATAATCTCTTTTCACCGGCATTGACCACCGATTCAAAATATAAGGGTTTTACTAATTTTGCCATAGATCAATTTCTTTTTCGATTAGGGAGATTGCCTGGTTTTCCTTCTTTATAGCCAAATCAATTTTATCAACGAATTGACTTACATTGTTCTCAATTGCTCGTTGTTTTTTATCAGTTAGTACAGGAACTTTTATTTCTCCAACATATCCTTCATTCAAGTGTAAAATAACAGAACCATAAGATCCAGATAACAATGAGCTTCTCCCTAAATCAGACTTAAGGAAAGCAAACAAATATTTATTTGTAAGACAGGATTCTTTAGAAGTTACAATTCTTATAGCATCTTCCGTAACGGCATAGTCATTCATACAAGGAAGAACAAAAACAGTATCTCCAAGTGTTCCACTTCGTGTAGTCAACAACCACCCTTCCTTAACCAAAAAATCTTCGGCAACACTTTTGCTTATAAATTTTTCAGTTTTTGTAGGATCTGCCTTTTGCATTTCAGAAGTTGAGAGAAAAGGTACGCCATTATCAAGATAGTTTCTTTTGGAGCGTGGACCGATAAAAATGCCAGATGCCAATCTGGATATCGTGACAAATTCTATATTTTGCTCTTCAATAATTTTCTCAACTTCATTAGAGATTATGTTATAACTGCCGTCAAACCTTTTATTACCATTATTTAAGGTTCCGATTGACACTTTATTTGAAACCGATTCTCCCGGAGTATAAGTCGTTTTCAGAAAGTCAAAATAAGATACTGCCTCTTCCAACAACCGATTCGCTTCTACTCGTAATGCCGCAGCATCGACAATCAATTGATGGATTTTGGTTTGTTTTTCTTTTGAAAGGAGTGGGACTAAAGTCTTTTTAATACCTGGCGCCTCAATGTACCGGACTACAGATCCTGATGCATTTTTATTTAACTGAGATCTGCCATATTTAGAGCTCATAAAAGCATAAACATAACCGTATAGATTATCTTGATTTACTTCAATTCTACAGACATTATTTGCGAAGCTGGTTCCATTTGTTAACTCATTAACCAATTTAGTATTACCTATGGTTCCAAATCCAGTTACAAGAATCTGATTGGTCTTAACAATGGTGTTTTTAGCCTCGGCTTGTTCTTTTAAAATATAAGTAGTGCTTCCTTCTAATAAATTAGTAACATCGCTACTTTGAAAATATTGAACCGCTCTTTCAGTCTTTTGACAAAATTGCCTTTTAAAAATAGGAGGGTTCCAAACGTTTGCAATCTGCTCTAAACAAACTGTTTTGTCTCTATTGAACTCAAGTCTTCTACTATTTAGGGCATCTTCATTTAAAAAGTATCCAGCATTCAATCTTAAATCCTCATAAATTAAAGGTGATTTTATTTTATGTATTCTCATAGCGCTCCCTTTAAAAATTTCTGATAAGCTTCCGCTATTTTTGGCAGATCATCGTCCAATCTTTTGAGCTTTTCTGTTCTCGTTTTAATCTGCTTTTCTCCTTTCTGGTTTACTACATATTTGATCTCTGTAGGAAAAACAATTTCTGCACCATCTTCATCGCGCTCATAAATTGGGTTTCCTCTACGGTCTTTTCCTAATTTCTCTGCAATGGCCATAAAGACCTCATAATCTTCGTGCGTATCGTGGGCAATCTGCCTTTCTAAATCTGTTTTCTTTTGTAAAAACAATAAGGAGGCCTGCACCCCCACTTGAGGCAAGAAGGCTTCTACCGCCAAATCTACCGAAGCCAATATTTTAAACTTGTCTAAAATCCACTCCCGTACCGGTAAGGTATTGGGGTTTCCTAAAATTCCATCGGGTAGCACGATGGCCATTTTTCCACCTTCTTTCAAATAGTTATAACAAGCTTCAATAAACAACACTTCGGGTGCTTTAGAGTATTCGGATAGTTTATAATATGCCGCTACTTCTTCATCCACTTGTACCTTTGCTCCGAATGGTGGGTTGGTAAAAATCATATCAAATTTACCTCGGGCATCGTCTTCATAACCCACGTTTTCGTCAGCCATAGCCTTTAAGCTTTGGTTAATACGCTCATTTATTCTTTTGATCTCAGGTGGGTTATCCCAATTTGGATAGGCAAGAGAATTTACGTGAAAGATATTGGCGTGTCCATCACCGGCCATCACCATATTCATTCGGGCTGCTTTTTTTAAATCAGGGTCAAAGTCAAATCCAAAAATGCTGTTTTCGGCATATTTTTTCACCCGTTCATTTACTTCCGGAGTATTATATTTTGTGGCCAATAATACTTTATCATCAATATCAGGGTGAAGTTCTTTCGCGATCTGTTTTCTGACGTGATCGAGCACAATAACCAAAAATCCACCTGACCCACAAGCGGGATCCAATACTCTTGTTTGCTCTGTGGGATCCATCATTTCAACCATTGCACGAATGATATTTCGTGGCGTAAAAAACTGCCCGGATTCTTGCTTTAAGGTATTGCTTACAATCGTTTCATAGGCCAATCCTTTTACATCCACTTCTGCATCTAAAAAGGAATATTTAGCCAGATTTCCCGCAATAATTGCAATGGCTTTATCAGATAGTTCAATGGATTCATTTCCATCAAAAACATCAGAAAAAACACCGCTCTTTTTTAGATCTGAAAAAATGCCCTTAATTCTACCAGCTACAGCCTTTCTTCCCTTCTCGGTATTTTTCTCTTTTACGCCAACCCAAAACTTTCTTCTATAGGAAACTCCTTCAGGATTTGGTTCCAAACGGCTTTTCTCATCATATAACTTACAAAATATCAAATAGAGCAATTGCCAAAAAGCATCTTTTTTACGTCCTTCATTTCCATAAATATAATCGTGAGAACTTTTAAAAACCTTGATTAAAGAATCATTTGAAGGCGTTCTACCCATCGATCTATCCGGACGATCTAAATCCTCCAAACTTTCTCCTTCTCCCGGAAAATCGGCTAAGTCAGAAAAAATATAATCAAACCCCAGATCATCATCTTCTTTTTGAAGAAATTGGATATCTGAGCCATTGGTCCACAATCCGAATTCACAGTTTTCAACGGCTCCCATTGCATTTTCCAATGTAGGTATTACTCCCTTTTTCTTGTCTGTGTCTTTTACCTTGTCGCGCTGTACAATGGCAATGCGGATAATATTTTCTTGTTCGTGGTCTGTTCCTTTCTCATAAATCACCAAATTTACTTTTTGGTTTTTCTTTCGTCCGGTATCAGGGTCTTCATAAGATACCTTGACATCCCGCTCCATATCATTCAAATCGAATCCGTACTCCTCATTGAGCATTCGAATAACGGACTGTAGGTTTTTCTCCTGTGGTTTGGCCTTTTTTGGCTTTTCCGTCAGTACACACAATAATTGATCGTCTTTAAGTATAGTTTTATTTGTAGTTTTCCCCATTAATCTAAATGTTTATGTAATAATTCAAAGCCTTTTTTCACTTCCTCAAAAGAAATGGCATTGGTCTCAATGATTTGATTGAAAAGTGGACTTTCCATTTCTTTATTGATTTCTACTTCTATCAGTTGTTTAACTTCCGTTATAGCTTCTTGGCGCTCTTCTAATAATGAACATAGATCGATTCCCAGCAAAGAAGCACTCGCTTTTACAATGGAATAATCTTCCATTTGATAAATAGCATCATAGTGGTCCATCACTGCCCTTTCTGTATTAATGGATATATAGTTTTGTAGAATAAACCCAATATCCTCCGCATCCTTGTTCCCTTGTGTATGCCGATCTCGCCACGCCATTAGTTTTAAAAGGAAAATTCCGACCAAGGAAGCAACTTTTATTTCTAATCCATTTCCAAAATCTACGGTAATCAAATTTTCGGCAATGGCATCATATCCCAAAACAGACATTGCTATATTCTGATCGGGAGGCCAAAAAATTTTATCTCTTTTTTCTGCTACTGCTCCGTAGGGAATTAAATCAACTTGAAATTGCTCCTTATAGATAAACCGCTGTTTTTGATGACTGTCTTTTGAAAAATCATTCAGCTCTAGGAGGTGTTTTTCAATTTGATTAAACCGCTCCCACTTTTCTATAGCAATGGCGATATCGATATCTTGGGTTCTACGCCCTGATTCCAATTCATAAATTTCAGAGAGAATATCCCTGGCTGTAGCACCAACCACAAAAAAATGAATCTCCAGATCCGCAAAAACCGGTATGAGCTCATCCAATAAAGGCCGGAGCAAAGGGTGTTCGATCTGTTCGATATCTATTTTATAAGCCATTTTTTCGAATTATTTCTGCGGTTTCAATATTTCGATTGTTTCCGGTATTGACCAAATCTGCATAGATCACTAATTTTGGCGCTGCCTTGGGAGATTCGAGTTCAATCGCATCAGACCAAAACTTATAACATAACTCGATGTTGCCATCCTCATCAGGAACGAGTTTCAGCGTTTGTGCGATTTTCTTAATTTCCTCATTGGAGTAAATGATGAATTGCTTTGCTTTTAAATGCTGTGTAAGCAATTGCCCCCCGTATTCCCCTCCAAAATAAAAATCTAAATCACTTTCCAAGAGAGTCTCAACATCCAATTTTCCATCCAAAGACCT
>JAJYSO010000038.1 GCA_021793535.1 Bacteroidota bacterium
ATCTTTCTTAGTGGTAATGTAACGAGAAATCCCAGGAACACCGGTTTTCTTTTGTTCGGTACACTCCAAAATAACTTGCTTTCTATTTCCTTTCTTTGCCATAATACTTTATCTTTTTCAGGTTATTTTTTCAAATAGCCCTTTTCCCTAGCCTCTTTTACAACAGCAGTGATGCCTTTCTTATTAATGTTTTTCAACGCTTTGGTCGAAACTTTTAACGTAATCCAACGATCCTCTTCCGGTAAATAAAAACGCTTTTTGACCAAGTTCACATTGAACTTACGTTTGGTCTTATTCATGGCATGCGACACGTTGTTTCCAACCATCGCTTTTTTTCCGGTTAATTCGCAAACTCTTGACATGATTCAATTCTTTTAATTAAAATCGGGTCGCAAAAGTAACGATTTTTTTCAAATACAAAAAGTATTCTAAAAAGATTTTAAAAACATTCTGATCCACCCTCAACCGCCCTCGGTTTTTTCATTCTTTTCCTGCTGCTCTTTCCTTCCGCCTTGAGGAGTTATTTCACAAACTTGGGATGAATCAGGTTCTCAAAGGAATAGATCTCCTCCCATTTTTCCTGCGTAATGAGTTGACGTTCTTTCACCACAATATCATAGACACTTTTACCTGTTTTTAACGCTTCACCCGCCACACTCGAACACATCTCATACCCCAGAGCAGGGCTGAGCAAGGTGACAATACCCACGCTGTTCATCACCGCTTCGGAACTGTGTCTTTCATTCGCCGTTATTCCGACCACGCACTTGTCGATTAACGTTTGAATCGCCCTTCCTAAATATTCCAAAGAGGTGAACATGGCAAAGGCAATGACGGGTTCCATCACATTGAGCTGCAGTTGTCCTGCTTCGGCTGCCATTGTCACGGTAAGGTCTTGGCCGATCACATAAAAACACGTCTGGTTCACCACTTCCGGTATCACGGGATTTACTTTCCCTGGCATGATAGAAGAACCGGGTTGTACGGCCGGCAAATTAATTTCGTTCAGTCCTGTTCGAGGTCCCGAGCTGAGCAATCGCAAATCATTACAGGTTTTGGACAATTTCACAGCCACACGTTTAAGCGTACCCATCACCTGAACAAAGTCTCCCGTATCGCTCGTGGCTGCAATCAGGTGTTCGGCAAGTTGTAAAGGCAACTCCATCTCTTGTGACAAATATTCCACACAACGTTCAGGATATCCCTCAGGAGCATTGACACGAGTTCCGATAGCCGTTCCCCCCATATTAATGGTCAACAGCAGTTGTTGATTATCCTTTACCCGTTTCAAATCTTCCTCCAAGACTGCAGCAAAAGCTTCAAATTCATCTCCCAAAGACATGGGGACCGCATCTTGCAGTTGTGTCCGTCCCATTTTTAAAACCCCTTTAAACGTTTCTGCTTTCTCTAAAAAGGCTCTTTGTAGCTGATGCAAAATCCCAACGAATTCCTGTATTTTCAAGTACAACGCCAAACGCAAAGCTGTAGGGTAGACATCATTTGTGGACTGCGAACAGTTCACATGGTTATTCGGATGCACGATTTGATAGGCACCCTTTGGATGCCCCAAATATTCCAGAGCAATATTGGCAATCACTTCATTGGCATTCATATTCACTGAGGTACCCGCCCCTCCCTGAATTAAATCGGTGACAAATTGATCATCAAATTTTCCGGTCATCACCTGATCGCAAGCATATTCGATAGCTCCGGCTATTTCTGGGTCCAAAACCCCACAATCCTTATTGGCCCGAGCCGCCGCTTTTTTGATCATTGCCAAGGCTTTAATCATATAGGGCTCCCGAGTAAGCTTTATCCCGGTAATATTAAAGTTATCTGCTGCGCGATAGGTTTGCACCCCGTAAAAGTTCGCATTAGGGATCTCTAATTCCCCAACAAAATCATGTTCTATTCTTGTATTTTTCATAGTCAATTATCGTCTTAATCCAACAGTCGAATTTATATAATTTTATTTAACTCCCACCTTTAAATCTCAACTTTTAAAAGCCCGTTTCCTTATTTAGAACAGGCTTTGGTATTTTACCCCGACCGATTAAAAAAGAAAGAGCATTCCTACCGCGATTACTGCTGATCTTGCATCTGTAGAAGCACATCATGCAAAACCATCAACGCCTGATTAATCGCCCTTTTGACCACCTTCTCGCGGGGACTGCCCAAATGGTATTCTTTAACCACTATCTTCTGCTTAAAAGCCACAGCAATAAAAACCGTTCCAACCGGTGCCGCACTGTCTCCCTTGGTAGGTCCGGCGTTTCCCGTTGTCGCGACAGCTAAATCCGCCTGAAACAACTTCTGCGCACCTTTAGCCATGGCCTCGGCTACTGCTGAACTGACTACGGAGTGCCGATCAATTACTGCTTTTGGAACGTTGAGCACGCGGGTTTTCATTGCGGTTTGATAAGGTACCAAAGCGCCTTTAAAATACGTCGAAGCTCCGGGGATCTCCGTAAATAAAGCAGCTATTTTACCCCCTGTACAACTTTCTGCGGTGGCTAAGGAGAGTCCCCATTTCACAAGCTGATCCGCAATCTCTTGTTGCAAATTGCGCTCCCCTTCATAGCCTTTAAAAATCGACCCCAAAAGCATCTCCAGTGCACTTAGCCTGTCGGCTAACGCGCGTTTCAAATCATCATAATCCTCTCCCCTAGCCATAACGCGCAATCGGACCATCCCGGGTTGTGGCAAATAAGCCAACTTTATGTTCACCGGCAGATCAGCCTCCCATTCTTGAATGAGCTGAGCAATACGGCTTTCCCCCATCCCATAGGTCAAAAGCGTTTTCTGCAAAATATAGGTATGCTTAAACCGCTGTTTCAAGCGCGGAAGCACCTCTTCTATCAACAGGCCTTTCATCTCATAAGGAACTCCGGGTAAAGCGACATACACCACCCCATCTTTCTCTCGCCACATTCCCGGAGCGGTACCCCACCTATTGGTGAGCGCTATGGCTCGGCTCGGAAGCAAGGCCTGATCCAATATCATCTGTAAAACCGGTTCCTTATCAGAGGTAAACAGGGCTTTAATATGCTTCAAACTCGGCGCATCTACTTCCAATTGATCTTTAAAATAAGAACAAAAGCAGCGTTTGGTAAGGTCGTCTTTGGTCGGCCCTAGTCCACCGGTAAGAAGAATCAATTCACACCCCTCAGGGACCTCTCCCATCGCTTTTACAATCGCCTCAAAATCATCTCCTACCGTTTCGATCTGAACCACATCGACACCAATCGCTGTAAGTTGCTGCCCGATAAAGGCCGCATTAGAATCCACGATCTGTCCAATTAAAATCTCATCGCCAATGGTGATTACTTTTGCCTTCATCTTAAAATATGTATTTCCTTATTGCTTAACGTCCTTCAAAAGTAAATTTTATTGTACTTTTAGCGGGTCGAGTTTTCATATAAATCGAGAAAAATGAAAATATACCACCTTTTATCCATTTCCTTTTACTTTTTATGCACCACAACTTTGAGCTTTGCTCAAGACTATAAACCTCCTGTTTTTACCGATGAAAATCGCATGCAGAAAATAGAGGACACCTATCAAAAGCTGGATCAACTCTTTGAAGATTACGGTAAAAAACACGACTTGCCTTCCATATCCTACGGTTTGGTGGTCGACGGAAAACTTGCTCATGCAGCTTCCTTTGGGACCATTAATTACGAGCGCAACCTCAAAGCCAGCCCACAAAGTGACTACCACATTGCCTCGATGACAAAAAGTTTTACGGCAATGGCCATCTTAAAATTACGGGATCAAGGCAAGCTATCCCTAGACGATCCTTTGGAAAAATATGTCCCAGAAGCAAAGAACCTCCGTACGCTCACAACCGATTCCCCAAAGATAACTATTCGCGATTTACTCACCCATCACGCAGGTTTCCCAGAAGACAACCCTTGGGGGGATCGTCAGTTGGGACAACCCGATCAATGGTTGGAAAACCTTTACACCGAAGGATTGAGCTTCTCAACACCACCGGAAACCGCTTATGAATACAGTAACCTCGGGTTTTCTACGCTAGGGTTGGTCATCAAAAAAGTAAGCGGAAAAACCTATCAAGAATACATCAAGGAAGCGATCTTTGAGCCGTTGGGAATGAACGATACTTACTGGGAATATAGCGAGGTACCGCAAGATCAATTTGCTGTAGGGTATCGAAAAGAAAAGGGAAAATTTGTAGCACAACCCCTCTTACACAGTGGCTCTTTTGGCGCAATGGGCGGATTGATCACCAGTGTAGAAGATTTTTCAAAATACATGGGATTACACCTTGCGGCTTGGCCTCCCCGCAATGATGAAGATTCGGGCCCAGTCAAACGCAGCTCTATTCGAGAGATGCACCACCCTTGGAATTTTGCAACGGTATTAACCAACCAAAAAAACGAAAAAGGGGAAGATTGCTTTATCATCGACGCTTACGGCTATGGCTTGCATCACTATGAAAATTGCGATGGACGCGTCTCGGTCTGGCACAGTGGCGGTCTGCCCGGATATGGGAGTCGCTGGCGTATCCTGCCGGATTATGGCTTTGGTTTTGTCGTTTTTGCCAACAAGACCTACGCCCCAACGGGACCCATTTTAGACGAGGCGATCAATAAGCTAATCCAATGGGCAGATTTATCTCCCCGCACCTTGCCACCCTCCAAGGTTTTAGAGCAAAGAAAAGCGGATTTGCTTTCGGTCTTGCCCGAGTGGAAAAATACTGCACCAGAAATTTTTGCCGATAATTTCTTTAATGATAATTTCGTTTCCGATCTACAGGAAAAATCACAAAAAGCATTTGATCAAATTGGCCCTATACAAACGGTTTCAGCAGTAGTTCCCGAAAACCAATTGCGCGGATACTTCACCGTGAAAGGCGAAAAAGGAAACCTCAAGGTGTGGTTCTCGCTTTCTCCGGAACCCTCTCCTAAAATTCAAGCCTTCCGCATTCAGGTAGAATAAGGCCCCTTATATCATCGATCCCAACCGATTTTTATCAAAAAGATATCGGCAGGGACTATCGATTACAAAGGTGGAGGATCAATCAGATTGCTCAGGCAGTACATCCGTTGAAACCCGAAGCCCATCGCTTTAGCGTGGGTGCGTAGTCGCCACAAATTCCCCGGCAATAGAAAGGAACTCCTCAAGGTAATTTGCGTGTGTTTTCCATTAATAACAAGGCTCTAGCGGTGAAGTTGAATGTAAACGACATAGGTTAAATCATCGGCAGGCGCCAACTATTCCTTTTAACGTTGACACAGGGACACTGAACATCACAAAGTTAAAAGGACAATGTTTATTGATGTCAAAGTCAGTAATAAGAGGCCTTCCCGGCGAAAGATCCAACACGCAGCATTCAGCTTCAGGCAGCCCTTTTGCTAAAAAAACGACCTATCGGATCGATACGGTAAAAATTGATTTTTTTTCAATAAAGCCCGCTAACCGGTCTCCTGCTTCTACTTTCCCTACCCCGGCGGGGGTGCCGGTAAAAATCACATCCCCTATCTTCAAGGTAAAATAACGGGAGACCTCTGCAATCAATTCATCGATTTTCCAAAGCATCATTCCCGTGTGTCCCTCTTGAACAACCCTTCCATTTTTCTGCAGGGAAAAATGAATATCCTGAACCGACTCAAACTCAGATGTATTCAACCAGGTCTCCCCTATTACTGCCGAGCCATCAAAAGCCTTAGCTTTCTCCCAAGGCAAGCCTTTTTCTTTGAGGGCCTGTTGAATGTCGCGTGCAGTAAAATCTATCCCCAAACCAATTTCATCATAGTATTTGGCTGCAAATTTGGGCTGTATGTGCTTTCCTACCTTACTAATTTTAACCAGCAACTCCACTTCATAATGAATGTCCTGTGAAAATTCCGGAATGTAAAAATCATCCCCTAAAGGCAGCTTAGCCGTTTCAGGCTTAGCAAAAAGCACCGGACTTTGGGGACGCTCATTCGCGAGCTCCTCAATGTGCTTCGCATAATTTCGACCTACACATAGAATCTTCATCTAATTAAATTTTTCGGTGAGTTTCCGCAGTTTAATCTGCGAGAGTACTTTTTTAGTATATAAGGGGAAATTCGCATTCTGTATCCAACCATAATACCCTGGTTCCTTTTCCAATATCTCTTCTACCAATTGCCCTTTGTGCTTTCCAAAAGCAAAGATTTCTCGGCCTTCTTGGTCATAGGCAATAAACCCGGCAAAATCCGCTATTTTTTTATGGGAGCTGAACGCTGCCAACCATTTCACATCATTTTGAAGATCCGGATAACGATCGAGTTGTGCCTCTAAAACTTCATAAGTTGCCTGGGTATCGGCTTGCGCACTGTGTGCATCAGTAAGTTCTTTATCGCAATAAAATTTATAAGCAGCCTCAAGGGTTCGCTTTTCCTTTTTATGAAAAATAGTTTGAACATCCACCGCTGCTACATTCTGAAAATCAAAATCTACCTCTGCACGCAAGAGTTCTTCTGCCAACAAGGGAATGTCAAACCGATCGCTGTTAAACCCAGCCAAGTCGCAACCTTTAATGAGCTTATAAACCTTTGGCGCCAATTCTTTAAAAGTAGGCTCAAGCGCCACATCTTCATCGGTGATACCATGGATGTTAGAGGATTCCTTGGGGATAGGGATGCCGGGATTCACCCGCCAAGTATGGCTTTCTTTATTGCCATTGGGGAAGATCTTCAAAATCGAGAGTTCCACTATTTTGTCGTTTGCCACATTTGTCCCTGTTGTCTCCAAGTCAAAGAAGCAAATAGGTTTACCAAGTTTCAGCTGCATAAATTCAATTTTCACAAAGATAAAAAAGAAAAGAATAGCAGGCTTTTATCTTTTCGGTTTATGCTTAAAAATATAAAATTCAAAGTCAAACATTCACAAAAACTTAAACTTTTCTACACTATATTTTGTTACTTTTGGCTGGATTCATGCAATAAACAATCCTTCCAATTCGAACACATGCAACGAAATTTTAAAGACTACTTGGTCATTTCCTTAAAGGGGATTGCCATGGGAGCGGCCGACACGGTACCTGGAGTTTCTGGAGGCACCATTGCCTTTATCACCGGAATATACGAAGAGCTTATCTCAACGCTGGGAAAAATTGATTTTTCGCTTTTAAAAACCTTAAAAAAGGAAGGGTTTAAAGCCATGTGGAAACAATTAAACGGCAATTTCCTTGTGGCCTTACTCACAGGAATAGGGTTGAGTATTTTTACCTTGATGCGGTTGGCACGCTATCTTTTGGAAAATCATCCGCTTGCGGTATGGGCCTTTTTCTTCGGTCTGGTTCTGGCCAGTATCTGGTATATTGCCAAACAGGTTCGGCATTGGAACTTCAGCGTGATCGCCGCTATGCTTTTGGCAGCCGTTGCCGCATATTTTATCACTACCTTCTCTGCACTGAGCAATACGGACCACAGCTATCCTTTTCTTTTTTTAGCCGGGGCCATAGCGGTATGTGCCATGATCCTTCCCGGTATTTCCGGAGCTTACATTCTACTTCTTTTGGGAACCTATGAGGAAATTACCCGAGCCGTCAGTGATTTTGACCTCAAGAAATTATTTTTTGTAGGAACCGGAATCATTGTTGGATTGCTGAGTTTTTCCAAATTACTCAAATGGCTTTTCGCCAAATACGAGCAAATCACCTTGGCCGCTTTAACCGGTTTTATCGCCGGGTCATTAAATAAGATCTGGCCCTGGAAAAAAGTATTGGATTACGCTGTTATCGACGATAAACTTCAGATCCTATCCGAAAAATCGGTATGGCCTTCTGCGTACAATGGCTACCCTGAATACAGCCACAACCAACTGCATTTTGTGGATACCGACCCCAAAATTGCCTCTGTCATTCTGTTTTTTCTTATGGGATTTATCCTTATATTAGTTCTAGAACGTCTCGCTCAAAAAACCGATTGATCTCATGCAAGCTGCCAGAACATTCAAAGACCGTTTATTTCTCGTTCTGAAAGGGATAGGGATGGGGGCAGCGAATAAAGTACCGGGCGTATCTGGGGGAATTGTCGCTTTTGTCGCCGGATTTTATGAGGAGTTCATCTATTCTTTGAAAAAGATCAACGGAAAAGCTTTTTTACTCCTTTTTAACGGCCGTTTTAAAAGCTTTTTCAACTACATCAACGCCAAGTTTCTGGGGCTGCTTTTTCTAGGCATGATCGTGAGTTATTTCAGTGTTTCCAAAATCCTGGATTACTTGATCACTCATTATGACTTATATGTCTGGGCGAGTTTTTTTGGAATGATCATCGGTTCCATTTATTTCGTCGCCAAAGATTTTCATTTGAAATCGCCCAAGAACCTCTTGTTTATTCTATTGGGCGTGATCGGCGGTATCGTCATTAGCTTATTAGAGCCGGCTCGTGAAAACGACAACCTGTGGTTCGTTTTCTTTTGCGGAATCATCGGGGTCACCGGGATGACCCTGCCGGGGCTCTCGGGCTCTTTTATCCTCATGCTGATTGGGAACTACGTGCTGCTATTGGTGGATTCGGTCAACGCCCTATACGATACCTTTATCGAACTTTTCAAATTGGACTTTTCCTTTATCCACAATACCGAGCGAATCCGAATGCTCAAGGTACTCTCTTGCTTCACTTTGGGATCCGTCGTGGGCCTAGTGTCGCTCTCCCATCTTCTAGCCTATGTGCTCAAGCATTTCAGGGACCTAACCTATGCCCTAATTATCGGGTTTATTACCGGGTCTCTAGGCGTGGTATGGCCTTGGAAAGAAAAAATTCTTAAAGAAAATAGCTGGGGAGAAATCATTATGGATCAAAACCAGGAGCCCATTGTCACCAATTACAGTAGATACTGGCCAAAGTTGACAGATTCTTCGACTTGGTGGGCTATTTTTTTTATTTTTGTAGGAATCTTAATCGTAGTCAGCCTTGAGCACTACGGTCACAAAAAGATGAAATTATGAATACGTACGGCTTGATCGGAAATCCAGTTGAACACTCGTTTTCTGAAAAATATTTTACCGAAAAATTTAAGCATGAAAAAATTATAGCCACCTATAAAACTTTTAAATTAAACAGCATCACTGAATTCCAAGGCTTGGTTCAAAAGGAGAAAAATTTAAAAGGACTCAACGTAACGATCCCTTATAAAGAAAAAATTATTCCTTTTTTAGACGAAGTGGAGAGTCAAGCCAAGAGTATTGGGGCCGTCAATACCATCAAGTTTGAAAACGGCAAACGCATCGGTTACAATTCCGACGTATTTGGTTTTATGAAATCGCTGTTTCCCTTGCTAGAAAAACAACATACACATGCTTTAGTCTTGGGCACAGGCGGGGCTTCAAAAGCAGTTATCCATGCTTTGCACTCCCTGGGAGTGGAGCACAAGTCCGTTTCCAGAACCC
>JAJYSO010000039.1 GCA_021793535.1 Bacteroidota bacterium
TTCCGATCTAGGATGACATTGTCCGGCTTACTGAAATTCGAATTAAACGAATCTCAAAATTCGATTTGGATAAAGCCCAACAAAAAATAGAAGCTCTAGAAGAGGAAATAGCGCAAGTAAAATACGATTTGGAGCACTTGATCGATTATGCTATCACCTATTTTAAAGCGCTCAAGGAACAATTCGGAAAAGGCCGAGAACGAAAAACCGAAATTCGGGCCTTTGAAGATATTGTGGCCACTAAAGTGGTCATCCGAAACAATAAACTCTATGTCAATTCAAAAGAAGGCTTTATAGGAACGGGATTGAAAGATGCGGAGTACGTGACCGACTGTAGTGATATCGACGATATTATATGCTTTACAAAAGAAGGAATAATGAAGGTGGTTAAAGTGGATTCTAAAGTCTTTATCGGAAAAAATATCATCTATGCCGGAATTTTGAAGAAAAATGATAAACGCACCATCTACAACCTGATGTATCAAAATGGGAAAGCAGGCAACATATACATGAAACGCTTCAATGTAACTTCCTATACCAGAGACCGGGAATACAACGTGGGGACGGAAAAGACAGGCGTCAAAGTATTGTACTTCTCCGCTAATCCCAATGGGGAAGCAGAAATTGTAACGGTTTATCTGCGGCAGACAGGAAAGAAAAAGAAATTAAAGTTCGATGTAGATTTTGCAGACATGGACATCAAAGGAAGGCGTTCGCGAGGTAATTTGGTAAGCAAACATCCGGTAAAAAAAATAGAGTTAAAAGAAGAAGGAGTGTCTACCCTAAAACCTCGAAAAATATGGTTTGACGAAGTGGTAAAACGCTTGAACGTGGATGGAAGAGGCGAATTTCTCGGAGAATTCAAGGGAGAAGATCGAATTTTACTAGTGACACAAGACGGGATATGTAAAACCATTGTTCCTGAACTCACCACGCATTTCAACCAGGAATATATAATCATGGAAAAATGGATTCCCGAGAAACCCTTGGCGGCAATCTACTGGGAAGGGGAAAAGCAGCGGTATTACGTCAAACGTTTTGTCATCGAAAATCCAGAACGAGAAGAGCGGATCATTACTGATCACAAGGATTCTCAACTGGAATTAGTGGCCACCTCACCTCATCCCGTAATCGAAATTGAATACCGAAAACCTAGAGGAAAGGCCGCCAAACCAAACGATGAGATTCATTTGGAGGAGTTTATTGCCGTAAAAGGGATTACTGCAATGGGAAACCAGCTGACTACAGAAACGGTCAACCAAATAAACCTATTGCCTTCTATAGTGGAAGTAGAAATGGAGAAAGACAATAACGAACAAGAAGAAGATCAGAAGCCGGAAAATGAAGGCGATACCAAAGATTTGACACAAGGAAGTCTATTTGATCAGTAGTTACCATGAGAGATTCGAAGTTTATAAAAGAGTTTAAGAACTTTGCCATTAAAGGAAATATGGTGGATCTCGCTATCGGGATCATCATAGGAACGGCTTTCAACAGCGTCATCAATACCTTGGTCAACAAGATATTGATGCCCCCTTTGGCGCTGATTACAGACGGGATCAATTTTCAGGATAAAAAGTGGGTACTGCGCAAGGCAGTGTTAGACGGCAGCGATACCATTTTGAAAAGTGAAATCGCCATAGAATACGGCACGCTTATTACCGTACTGGTGAATTTCTTCATCATTGCGCTTTGTACCTTTTTCGTTGTCAAAATGATGAACAGATTGCGAGATATGGCCAATGATTCTAAAAATACAACAGTCACGCCCGCCAAGGATATTCAACTACTCAAAAGCATTAGCGAGCTCATGGAGGAACAAAACAAAATTTTAAAGGAATTAAGAGATAAGCAATAGGCCTCCTGCCTAATTGCGATTAGCCCGAGTGAAGATTCCCTCTATTCTTTAATGCGAGTGGCATTAAATTCTTTGGTTTCTTTTTGCCCTATTTCTGAAAATAAGAATTTGTAGGTATTTCCTTTGGTTTCCATAATGCGCATGGAAAAAGCACGCTTTTCACTCGTCCCTTTAGGCTTGTATTTCTTGAGGACGTATTCACAATCATTGATCCATCTTATCTGGGAAGTATCGGGGTGTTGGGGATCGTAATAATCGATTTCCAAAGAATCATTCCTCACAATCTTAGCTTGAATCAACTCACCATTAACATAAGTTTGATACTGGAAGGTACCTGTTTTAAAATCAGCGCAATTTGCAGGGGGGGTATAACAAGCAGCCATAGAGAACAAGGCACTGAGAAGAAATAGAAAATTTTTCATTCGTTTTTGGTAACAAAGTTAAGCATTACGTTCTACTAACAGTGCTAAATACCCATCTTTAAAAAGCAGCATAGTCTTTAAATCGACCATCCTTATATAAAATGATGACGCGCTCAATTTCCGTATCCTCCACATTTGCTTGTGTGGGCAAAGGTTTTTTTTTCTTTTCCGTAAGGGGAGGTCCAGAGGGTGCCAAAGAAGGGGAGTTGGAAAATAATTCAGGTGTCATAGAAGGGTTTTGCTCCCGAGAGGTTCCTTTGAGCAACCAATATAAATCAATCTCTGGAAAAACCCTGTTCACCTTCATGATAAATTCTAAACTGGGTTTATTCCTCCCCGATAAAATATGAGAGATTGAGGAGCGCCCAACATCAATTTTTTCAGCAAATGCAGCAGCCGTTAAATCGTATTCTTCCAGAATTTTCTGCAGCCGAGCTATGAATTTTTCATTGTTTAACATTGTAAATTATCTTTAACCGCAATACACTTTTACAAATGTAATCAATTATTATATCTTTCCAAAGGGCTGTAAAAAGCATGATTTATTATTAAACTATTACTTTAATATATCTTTATATATAGCTGATTTAAAATATTTTATATTTATAAAGTGTGTAAATACTAGAAAGAAGGGCTTATTGTTTACATAATCGAATATAACCTTGTACAAATGTAAAATTATGTTCCAATGTGATGTTTACAATTGTTACTTTTAGAAAGTTTATTTTTGTAAACAATAAAATAAAGCCATGCTCAAAACAAAGAATTTTAGAAATGAACGCTTCTTTGGTCGTTATCTTGATTATGAGGAAGTCTCGAATTATTTACGCTCTCTGCCCCCGGCATTCAACCTATGTTGTCAAGGGTACTCTGTACTCAAACGTCCCATTTACTCCCTTACCATTGGCGAAGGAAAAACCAAGGTGCTCGCCTGGTCCCAAATGCACGGCAATGAAACCACGTCAACCAAAGCCTTACTGGATTTTATCGACTGGATCAACCAAGATGCGGAAACTTTTAGATGGTACAACCAAAGGTTTTGCCTACAACTCATCCCTGTTCTGAATCCAGACGGAGCTGTAGCCTATACACGAGAGAATGCCCATCATGCGGATTTAAACCGAGATGCAATTACCCTAAAACAACCAGAGGCACGCATACTACAAAAAATAGGCGCTCATTTTAAACCGGATTTTGCTTTTAATATGCATGACCAAGACAGCCTATACGGAATTGCAGATGCCAATAAGGCCACTATTTTGTCCTTGCTTGCCCCAGCTCTGGACGAAGCGCGCTCAATTCCTCCTTCTCGAGAAAGAGCCCTACAACTCATTGCTGGAATAGCTGCCCAAATTAATGTGCTTATTCCCGGGCATGTTGGACGTTATAAGGACGAATTCAACCCCAATTGCATGGGGGAATACTTTCAAATGCAAGGCGTAAGCACAGTTTTATTTGAATCCGGCCACTTCGGAAGGGATTATACCCGAGACCAAGTGCGAAAATATGTCTTTAATGCATTTGTATCAGCCTTGTCTCTTCTCGCTGATCAAGCATATAAAAACCAGACGACTTCATCCTATTTTGATATTCCCTTAAATACAGAAAACTTTTATGATCTTATCATTCGTCACGTAGAAAGAGAGGGAGCAATGGTGGATATTGGTTTGAAATATGTGGAAGAACTGAAAGATGGAAAGATTATTTTTCTTCCCAGAGTAGAAAAGATCGGTAATCTGAAAGGGTATTATGGCCACAAAGAAATTGAAGGATTGGGACAGAAAATTGATGGTATTCCCAAAAAAAATATAGAATTAAATGATATAATTGATAGAATACACATAAATAATGAGATTTTCACAATCGATTTAACAAATAATTAGACAATATTATTTGTAACCAGTTTAAATTAAAGTATTTTTGTGGGTAGATACAGAAGCAGGACCTTAATATTTTAATCATGGCAAAGTTTAAACTAGATACGCTAGACCACAAGATACTCAATATACTGATTGACGACACCCGAACGGCATTCACCGATATTGCAAAGCAGCTCAACATCTCTGCGGGAACCGTACACGTAAGGGTGAAAAAGATGGAAGAAGCGGGAATCATTACAGGTTCCACTCTAAATCTGGATTACGGAAAGTTGAATTATGATTTTATCGCTTATGTGGGGGTATTATTGGAAAAAACTTCACAAACAAAATTCGTCATTCAGCGCATTCAAAAAATACCCAACATCGTAGAGGCCCATATCCCAACTGGAGAATTTAATATCTTTTGTAAAATTAGAGCTAAAAACACACATGAGGCCAAAAAGATCATCTATGAATTAGATGATATTGAAGGGGTTTATCGCACCGAAACCATTGTTTCCATGGAGGAATGCATCAATGATAAAAAACGCCTGATGCATTCCTTATTCAAAGAGGAATAACCCATTGCCTTTTTATGACTCTCCATACATTTATCGAACATACTAATTTACAAGTAACCGCTACACCCTCTGCCATTTCAAAACTTTGTCAAGAAGCAAAAGAATACCAATTTCATGGTGTTTGTGTACATGGATGTTATGTTTCCCTGGCCCAAAAGGAATTGCAGGGATCCGATGTAAAAATTGTCTCTGTAATCGGTTTTCCTCTAGGAGCCATGAGTAGTGCAGCCAAAATGGAAGAGGCCAAACAAAACCTAAGCGACGGAGCAGATGAAATCGACATGGTTCTGAATTTGGGATGGTTAAAAGGACAGTGTTTTGAAAAAGTAGAAAATGATATCGCAGCAGTAAAAATGGTGGTAAGTGATCACCCTTTAAAAGTGATTTTAGAAACTTGCTACCTCACCGATACGGAAAAAGTAAAAGCCTGCGAATTGGCTCAGCAAGCCGGTGCAGACTTTGTCAAAACCTCCACAGGTTTCGGTACTGGAGGGGCAACCCTAGCCGATGTCCAGTTATTGAAGACTACCGTGGGCGATAACATGGGAATAAAGGCTTCAGGAGGAATTAAAACACATCAACAAGCAGAACGTTTTATCCAAGCTGGCGCAAGTCGAATCGGAACGTCTTCCGGAATTGACTTGTTAAGGCCATAACGTCATAATTTATCGAGATGAGCATTCACATTAATGCCAAACCCGGAGAGATTGCAGAGACTGTATTACTACCTGGAGACCCCCTGCGTGCCCAGTGGATTGCACGCACCTTTCTCAAAAATGCAACCCTGTACAGTGATACCCGAGGGATGTTGGGATTTACAGGTTTTTTTAAAGGCAAGAGGGTATCGGTCCAAGGAACGGGTATGGGAACCGGATCCGTACTGATCTACGCACATGAACTCATTCATGAATACGGAGTCAAAAGACTAATCAGAGTAGGGTCTGCCGGAGCATTTCAAAAGAACGTGCAACTAAAGGATATTGTGATTGCCATGTCAGCCTCTACAGATTCTGCATTTAATAAACTCCGTTTTAAGGGGGCTTCATATGCCCCTACGGCCGATGCAAATCTTTTTATAAAAGCCGTGGAAGTAGCTAAAAAATTAGCCCTTCCGGTACATCTAGGGAATATCTTCTCTTCAGACCTGTTTTATAGAGACGATCCTGAAGACTATAAAAAATGGGCTCAATTTGGTGTCTTATGCGCTGAAATGGAAACAGCTCCGCTATACACCATTGCTGCCCAACACCAGGTTCAGGCCCTTTCTTTACTGACTATTTCCGATTCTTTAATCACCAAAGAAGTATCTACGCGTGTAGAACGGGAGACCAGTTTTGAAAACATGATTACCCTCGCTTTAAACCTCCTTTGAAAATAATGCTTTTATACCCTTTAACTTTTTTGGTCAAAGAAAGAGAGGAGACTGTAAACGGCGGTTTTCCTTCCCACCGGAATAGCCCCTAGATCCACTCGAAAATTTCCATTATCGTTATGAAAAGGAAGGACTTCTGTCTTATCCATGGAGGCTTGCTATAAATCTGAGTCGACGATTCGAACATTGACCAAGAAGTAGTTTTTATGGTGAATTACCAAGCGTTGGAAATCTTCAGCGGCTCTTGTCAGAGGTATTTTTTCTTCCGTCAATATATCGATTTCCGGCATATTTTTATGAAATCCGCTGCGTGCAATTCTCGCCAACTCTCTAGAGTTTACTTGAGGGGGAGGACCAGCCTTTACGCGTTATGCTGGGATAAGCATCCTAAGGTACTTCATACATCTCAGCAGCTCCCTTGTTGGCTTGATCAATAGCCGACAGGGGTGCTGCCCGCTCTTCTTCATGAAACCATCTCAAGTTTATTTTTACGATTGCCCTATCCGGAAGGACATTGCTGACAATCCCATTTCGACGGCTACTACCACTAAAACTGCTGATTTCGAGGATTTATCATCCAACTGATTGCCTGCTGATCCAAATTGACCGTGTTAACCACCACCATTACGGGGTCTTTGGCTAAATGTGAAGAAGGACCCTGTCTACCCACACCGTAAAAAGTCATATCTAGCTGGTCGGTTCCAGTCATTCGGATCCCTTATGCAGCCACTACAGTTCTTGCGGGAAGGATAGTTCACTCAAAATTATTATTGAAAATACTTAATAGACCATGAATGGCAAGCTCCTGCCCAAAAGGGATGGCACCCGGATCCACTTGATAGTTGCCATTGTGATTGTAGTAAGGAGGTTTCCCGGTTGCACTCATAGACTTCTCGTACTGCACAGGATCAACCACCCCCACAAAGGCATAAAAGTAATTTTTCTTCTTGTTATGAATAACCAAATGATGGAAATCTTCTGAACCCATCTCGGCAGGAATATCGTCCTCGGTAAAAATCTTTACATTTGGAATATTGGTCTTTATATCCGAACGAATAACTGTTGTCATTTTATCATTGTTGACCAGGGGATAGGACCATCCTTTTCGCTTCATCTCAGGGTATAGTTGCTCATCTAGATCGTACATTTGTGCCACACTTTTATTAATACGCTGAATCGCATCCACCAGTACCTCGCGATCTTTGACATCAAACCATCTCAAGTTTAACTTCGCTACGGCTTTATCAGGGATGACGTTGTTGGTAGCTCCCGCCGTTAAGGCCCCTACAGTTAAAACAACAGGGTTTCGGGGATTAGACATCCTACTGACCGCTTGTTGATACAACGTAATGGCATTGACAGCGATCATCACCGGATCTTTGGCCAAATGCGGGGAAGACCCATGTCCTCCCACACCGTAAAAAGTAATGTCCAACTGATCCGTACCGGCCATGCGTGTTCCTTTTGCTGCAGTGATACTCCCGGTGGGAAGCGGCCAACTGTGCAGACCGTATAAATAATCGGGCTCGGGGATATCATATTTAGTATAGAGCCCATCATTGACCATAGCTTCCGCACCCAGAACGGGCTCCTCCGCAGGCTGCCCCAGCATTAAAAGGGTTCCTTTCCAACGGTTTTTATGTTCTGCAAAATACTTAGCTGCTGAAAGCATCCAAGTCATGTGTGCATCGTGTCCGCAAGCGTGCATTACTGGGGTCTCTGAACCTCCGTCTTCCAACACGGTCTTTGTACTTTTATAAGGCAAATCGGTGGTTTCTAATACCGGCAATGCATCTAGCTCCGTACGATACATAACCACTGGACCTTCTCCGTTTTTCAATACACCCACTACGCCTGTTTTTCCAATTCCAGTGGTAACGGTATACCCATATGAGTCTAGGTGCTCTGCTATAAATTGAGCGGTTTCTTTTTCTTGAAACCCCAATTCTGGATTTTGGTGGAGGGTCTTAAATATATCCATAAAGTCCGTTTTCCCCTCCTGAACCACCTTTTCCACTTCTTGTTGGAGGTCTTGGGCCGGACTCGTGAAAATACAGAAAAGGAAGAAACTAAAGACTAAAGCTGCTCTATAGGCCGTAGACCGCTGCAACAGATACGAATACTTCATGGCATCAAACGTTTTAAAATTTATAATGATCAAAAATGGTTAAGAGTCCGGCAATGGCAGCTTTTCTACCTACGGCAATAGCATCCAAATCCACCTGATAATTGTTGCGATGGTTATAAAAAGGAGGGTTCCCTGTAGCTTCCATCGATGCCTTATACTCCGCAGGGTCGGCCACCCCTACAAGGGCAAAAAAGTAATTCTGCTTTTTATTGCGAAGTACCAAATTAGGAAAGTCTTCGGATCCCATAATGGGTTTTACGTCATCTTCTGTTAAAATCTGTGCATCAGTATTGCTTTGTAATCCATCGCGCACAACTCCGGTCAACTCTTTAGTATTGACCAATACCGGAGAGGTACTTTCAATTTCCATGGTGGGGTAGAGCTCCTGCTCCAAACCGTTAGCTACAGCAATACCTTTGTTTACACGCTCAATACCTTTGAGCAGAACTTGCCGGTCCTCCTCGCTAAACCAACGCAAATTAATCTTAACCAGAGCCTTATCGGGAATAATATTGTGTGCGGTTCCCGCAATAATAGACCCTACTGTTAAGACAACTGGATTTTGTGGATCAGCGCTCCTACTGACAATTTGCTGATACCCCACAACGGCATCTGCAGCCATAACCACCGGATCTTTGGCTACTTGAGGAGCTGACCCATGCCCACCTATCCCATGAAAGGTAACATTGATGAAATCTGTTCCCGCCAGACGCGGCCCTGAAGCTGCCACAACTGTCCCTGTGGGAAAGGGCATGGAATGCATCCCAAATAAATAATCCGGTTCAGGAAGAGCATATTTTTGATACAACCCATCGTCCACCATTGCATTTGCTCCATCTCCCAATTCTTCTGCAGGCTGCCCCAGCATGATCAAGGTTCCTTTCCAAAGGTTTTGATGAGTAGCCATATACTGAGCAGCAGAAAGCATCCAAGTCATATGAGAATCATGTCCGCAAGCATGCATAACATAACTCTCGCTGCCATCAGGCAGCGTCATTTTTTTAGTGCTTTTATAGGGTACATCCAGTGCTTCTTCTACCGGAAGTGCATCT
>JAJYSO010000040.1 GCA_021793535.1 Bacteroidota bacterium
CGTGCTGGTTTAGTTCTGTTCTTTTAGAACTTCTGGTGAAAGCCGTGACTTTTCATTTAATAACGGAAGGTCCGTTTTATTTTCTTAATTGAAAAAGGCATCTTTTTCAGGCAGTGGTATCCCTCTTATTTTGGGTAGTGTGAAGGGCTCATCGTCTGTAAAAAGTGCAGCTTTGGAGCATATGCGTTCGTCTCCCCGCCAGAGAAATCCTCTGAGTTTTCGTGCGTTTTCTGGAAAATCATTAGGTTGATGCGTGATGTTTTCCGGATCCTCGGCATATTCAATACTGCGAATATCATTATTTTCAAATACGACCTTAATTGAAGAAGATACGGCTTTGTTGATTCCGATGAGATCTGCTGTTTTATCGTCCCGCCAATAATAAATCGTCTCGGTATTCTTAATGAAGTTTGCTTCGTCCAATTCGTTATTCTCCTTAAAAAGGCCGTACATGATTTTTCCTTTAATCTGGTTGAATCCATCGATGCTGTCTTTTTGAATAAGGAATGCATTGTCAAAGACGCTAAGGGAGTCCAATTGATTAGTCTGTGTGTTGTTGTAGAGTTCTATGGTATCCCCTGTTAGTTGTGTCAGTCCTGAGAAAACGACTGGTCTTCCGAGCATTTTGGTCAGCCCCTCATCTTGGATGGATACAATGGAGTCGGCTTTTCCGTTGAAGTCTTCTTTGAAGATTTTTGCCTTATAAAAAGCTCGAATAACCCGATGATCGGGTTTGCCGGTCACCATAATCGTGTCGCTGTGAATATGGATACTATCTTTTTCTTGACGCTTGGAAATCAGCGCTCTCTTTGTAATAAAAACCGAGTCTCTGTCCCGATAAACTTCTGCATAATGTCCCTTCGCAACCGATTGGTTTGAAGTGTCAGTTACAATGATGTTGTTGGTAGCTGATGCAAAACCGCGATTGCGGTCAAAATAAATGCTGTCTCCTTTCAGGTTTCGGTATTCATAATCGATGTTAGCTTTTTTGACAAAATACCCATAATCTTTTTGGGTGTTGTAAAATCCGCGTTCACAATAGAGCTTGTTTTCTTCACTGGTAATGGTAGAAGGGCCATAAAGGTATGCTTTTCCCGTCTCGGGATAATAATCAATATGATCCGAGTGAATCACGTAATTTTCATTGGTGACAACGACATTGTCGGTAAAAGAGTATTTTTTTTGTTCGATATAATAATGGCCAACAGTGCTGGTAATTGTACTTGAGGTATCACGAATAACCCCGCCGGTTCGATAAAATGCTTCCTGTTTTTGCCGATTAAAGAATAAACTGTCTGTGGTGAGGTTGGTCTCTTCTGTTTCCAGATAAACGTCGTTGCTGGCAAAAGCAAATTGGGTATTTCCATCGTATTCTGCGTAATCACTGGTAAGGGTGATGGAATCTCCTTGTTGGATGCGCACATTTCCGGAGGCTCTAAAAAAATTGTCTTTTTCGTAAAATATCGCCTGATCACACCACACTTTTACCCCTTCATGTGTAAAGATGACTTGATTGTTTACTTTGTACATTAAAAGCGCTTCCGGATATTTGCTTTCATCTTTAGATGTGCGTTCGCTGATGTAATTGATTTCGGTGCTCTTCGTCTTTTCTTGGGCATGCAGCGACCCCAGGTTGAGTACAATCAACCCTAAAATCAATACGGCCCTTTTGTAAAAAGATCTTCTGTTAACGTTGGAATGCCTTTTTTGTTGATGTCTCTTTAGGGAGTTAACAAAGGATAGTTTGTTTTCGGTCCGGTCCAATCGAAATGATTTTAATTGGAATTTCAAGGTAGCTTTCAATAAAGTTAATGTAAGCTTTAAACTGTTCGGGAAACTGGTCGGTAGAGGTCAGTGAAGTCAAGTCCTCGTCCCAACCTTTAAATCCTGTATAGATCGGTTCAACATCTTTTTCATCGATGGAATAGGGCAGATGGTCTATCTGTTGGCCTTTATATTGGTATGCTGTACATACTTTTAGTTCCTTTAGACCACTGAGCACATCGGCTTTCATCATACAGAGCTGGGTGACCCCATTAATTTCGGTAGCGTACTTTAGAGCGACAAGATCCAACCATCCACAGCGTCTTGGACGTTTGGTAACCGCTCCGAATTCGTGACCTTTTTCGGCAATTGATTTACCAGTATTGTCAAATAATTCGGTGGGGAACGGCCCGTTTCCTACGCGGGTGGTATAGGCTTTAAATATGCCGAAAACATCGCCAATCTTATTGGGGGCTACTCCCAGCCCGTTGCAGGCGCCTGCAGCTGTTGTATTGCTAGAGGTTACAAAGGGATAGGATCCGAAGTCGATATCTAATAAAGAACCTTGCGCTCCCTCGGCCAAAATGTGTTTCCCTTCTTTTAACGACTGGTGAAGGTAATGTTCAGAGTCAATGCGTTGAAGACTTCTTAACACTTCAAGACTATCAAAAAACTCCGCTTCCAATTCAGGAAGATTGTATTGGAGATCTACTTCATAAAAGGAGATCATTTTCTGGTGTTTATCGGCCAGTTGTCTGTATTTCTCTTTCCAGTCATTGCGGTCCAAGTCTCCAATGCGAAAGCCGTTTCTTCCGGTCTTGTCCATATAGGCAGGGCCGATTCCTTTTAGTGTGGAGCCGATTTTTGCTTTCCCTTTAGAAGCTTCGGAAGCGGCATCCAACAATCTGTGAGTGGGAAGGATAATATGCGTTCTTTTTGAGAGCAATAAAGAGGAATGATAGTCAATTTGATAGGGCTTTAAAGCTTCCAACTCTCTGGCCAAAACTACGGGGTCAACAACTACACCATTTCCAATAAGATTAATTTTATTGCTGTGAAATATTCCGGAAGGGATGGTTCTTAAAATGTGTTTTATTCCATCGAATTCAAGGGTGTGTCCTGCGTTTGGTCCTCCTTGAAAACGAGCGATTATGTCGTAGTTGCGGGTTAGGACATCAACAATTTTTCCTTTTCCCTCGTCTCCCCATTGTAGACCGAGTAGCAAATCAACTGCCATATTTTATGCTTCTTTTGAGATGTTTTTTTTCTTTCCGTAGAAGTACAAGGAATGAGCGTCAATCTCCAAACCAAAGACTTCTTCTATTGTGTTTTTTATGGATTCGATTCTGGGATCACAAAATTCGATGACCTCTCCAGTATCTTTTAGAATAATGTGATCGTGTTGTCTATCGAAATAAGATTTTTCATATTGGGCTTGATTTTTCCCAAATTGGTGTTTGCGGACCAACCCGCATTCCAGTAATAATTCTATGGTGTTGTATAAAGTGGCCCGGCTCACTCTATAATTTTTATTTTTCATAATGATATAAAGAGATTCTATATCAAAATGTTTCTCTTGGTCGTATACTTCGTGCAAAATGGCAAATCGCTCGGGGGTCTTGCGGTGTGCATTATCCTCGAGAAATTTGGTAAATACTGTTTTTACAATCTTTTGGTTATCCTCCTGTTTATCTGTCTTCTTCATAGTTGCAAAGGTAAACTTTATTCACGTGTGACAATATCTATTCCATCGATTTCTTTCAGCTTTTGAATGAGTTTTTTAAGGATGCTGTTGTTTTTCACCTTGAGAATGATTTGGCCTTCAAACATGTTTCCTTTGGTGCTGAAGGAGATGGAATTCATTTCTACATGTAGATTTTGCGTGATTTCTTTAGTAATGGAATTGACTAATCCCATGTTGTCAATTCCACTTAAGTTAAGGGTAGCTTTAAAGCCTTCTTGAGAGGAATCGATCCATTTTGCCTTGATGATTCGATAAGCAAAGTTGCTGCGCATTTGAATGGCGTTTGGACAGCTTTTTTTATGTACCTTAATCCCGTCATTGATGGTTAGAAAACCAAATACAGGATCTCCGGGAATAGGGTTGCAGCAGGGGGCCAATTTGTACGCCAGACGCTCTTCATCGTCTCCGAAGACCAGCTGATCATAATTGGTAGTGATCTCCTCTTTTTCGTCGTGGACAATTTTTGTGGTGGTAGGTTTACGCGTTTTGGGCCGGAAAAGATTTAGAAGTGCATTGCTTCGAGAGGCTGCGTAGTCTTTAAGCGCATTATTATCTATGGTCCCGATTTCTACCCGATAGAACAAATCAAGGCTGGTTGAGAGGTTGAAGTGACGGATGAGATCGTTGATGGTTTTGTCGTCGAAAGGAATCTTTTGTGCTCTTAGCTTGCGTCTGAGAATTTCTTTTCCTTGTTCGGCTTGCTTTTTCTTATCGGCTTTAAGTGCTGTTTTTATTTTCGATTGCGCCCGCCCGGTAGTGGCATAATCCAACCATTTAATTGTGGGACGGATGTGTTCCGATTTAATAATTTCTACTTGGTCACCACTTTTAAGGACATGGCTTAAGGGGACCATTTTACCGTTTACACGTGCACCTCTGGTATGCAATCCAATTTCGGTGTGTACGCTAAAGGCAAAATCGAGGGTAGTCGCCCCTTTTGGTAGAGACTTAATGTCCCCTTGGGGGGTGAAGACGAAGATTTCCTTAGAATACAGGTTGAGCTTGAATTGTTCAACGAAATCTACAGCGTCTGAATCCTGATTCTCAAGGGCCTCTTGTAGTTTGGTCAACCATTCTTCCAGCCCTTCATCTTGATGGCTTTCGTGGTGTTTGTATTTGAAATGTGCCGCATAGCCACGTTCGGCAATATCGTGCATGCGTTCGCTTCTTATCTGGACTTCTACCCACCGCCCTAGGGGGCCCATGACCGTTATGTGGAGGGCTTCGTATCCGGTGGATTTTGGAGCAGAAATCCAATCCCGAAGTCGTGTGGGGTTGGGTCTGAAATTATCTGTGACTATGGAGTAGATTTTCCAGGCTAGGAATTTCTCTTCCTTCGGGGTACTTTTGTAGATGATGCGAATGGCAAACTTATCATAGACCTCATCGAAGGAAATTCCTTGTTTGAGAATTTTCTTATGAATGGAATAGATGGACTTTGGCCTTCCCTTTATTTCAAATTGAATACCTTCCTCTAGGAGCTCTTCGGAAATGAGGTTAGAAAAGCGATGGATGTAGTCTTCCCGTTCCTTTTTAGTTTCGCGCATCCTTGCTCGCAAGTCAAAGTAGACGTCCGGTTCGGTATAACGTAGGCCGAGGTCCTCCAGTTCGGTTTTGATGTTATACAGGCCGATACGATGAGCAAGCGGAGCGTAGATGTACAACGTTTCCGAGGATTTCTCTGCCTGCTTACTTTCCGACATGGAATCCATGGTGCGCATGTTGTGGAGCCTATCCGCTATTTTGATGAGAATGACTCGTACGTCTTCATTAAGGGTGAGGAGCATTTTTCGAAAGTTTTCCGCTTGTACGGAAATGTCTTTTTCCAGATCGATATTGCTGATTTTAGTGAGCCCATCAACAATTTTTCGAATGGTTTCCCCAAAATTTTCTTGAATGTCATCCAGCGTGTAGGAAGTATCCTCTACCACGTCGTGGAGGAGGGCGGCAGCAATGGCCGGTGCATCTAGGCCTATTTCATCAGCCACAATTTTAGCCACAGCTATAGGATGAAAAATATACGCTTCTCCAGATTTGCGGCGTTGTCCCTTGTGAGCCTCAATGGCGTAATTAAAGGCCTTGCGAATGAGGATTTTGTCCTCATTATCCAGTTTCCTATAGCTTACCCTGAGCAGCTCTTTATACTGATGGGCAATCTCTTTGTTTTCTTGTGCTATGGCCTCCGCTGAATTCATAGTACTAAAATACTAAATTATTTGGTTTTTTGATAACTCTTATTTTGAGGGAGATCCCTTTTATGCTTTACTGCAGGGTATAAAAAAAGGCTATCCATTTGGATAGCCTTAAAATAATTCTATAAAACTGAGAACTGTACGTTGATTATCTCAATTCGAAGATTACTCTTCGTACCAATTGACGAGCTTGGCTAGAAGCTTTGTCAGCTGATGTGTCTTCGCCCATTCCTTCTGTAGAGATACGTCCTGCATCTATACCGCTAGCAACCATAAGGTCTTTTACGCGATCAGCACGTTTAGCTGATAGGGTTTGGTTGTAAGAAGAGTTTCCAATTTCGTCTGCATAACCTTTAAGGGTAACGCTAACAGAAGGATTTTTCTTCATGAAGTCGATCACGTAGTTAACAGCGTTGTTAGAGTAATCGTGAGGTTTAGAACTAGCAAATGGGAAATAAACACTAGCATAACCGTTGATCAATTCACGCATAGCATCAACTTTCTCTGGAGTTTCTTGCTTGTAACGGCTGTCCAAAGCGTCTTCCATATAGTCAGGAATACCGTTGTTGTTGCTGTCTTTGATGTGGTTTTGGAATTCGTTGTAGTGATCATTTACGTCACTCTTAACGCCTGCAAGTTCGTTTTCTAGGTTATCCAAACGGTTTGAAAGTTCACCGAATTGGTTTCCTGCTTTGTTGTACCAGTCTGCATGTACTTTATCAACACTTCCTTTTCCACCGAAGTAGTAAGTCAGACCAATAGAAGCGTTAAGGTAGTACCCGTTGAATCCTCTTCTGTTGGTGTAACCTGTTCCGTCGAAAGTACGGTCTTGACGGAAGTTGCCGAAAAATGAAGCGTCACCGGTCAAAGCAAAGTGATTGCTTAAACGCAACTGAGGTGTAACACCAACAGTAAGGTAACCCATTTTGTCAGTTTCTGTTTTAACTGGTTTTTTTCCTTTTAATTGAGCATATCCAGCACCTCCATGTACAAGTACATTAAAAGTGTTGGTCCAATCTCTGAATCCTAAAAGGCTTCCTACGTTAACTACACCTTGCAAATCTCCACGAAGTAGATTGCTTTCGAAGTTTGCTGAGCTTCCAGCATCTTCAAATTTGTTGTAGCCAACGGTACCTTTTAAACCGAAATATTCGTTAATCATGTAGCGTACTCCTAGGTCACCCTGGAAGAAGTCTACATTTGAATGATAGCCAGATGCTAATGGTGAAGCAGGCTTGGTTAAACCTACTTGAACCTCAGCGGACCAGTGGTTGTAATCCTGATAATCATCTTGATTCTGTGCTTTAGTCATGAATGCTACGAGCAAGAATGCAAATAATAGCGATAACTTTTTCATAATAGATATTTGTTAATGTATTTTATACGAATTATTTCGAGGCAAATATAGGATAGTTTATTATTCTGCAAAAATTTCGACTATCTTTTTTTGATTTTTTAACTCGAATTTATTGATTTGAACAATTTTAGTTCTAAAACATCCTAATAATTCTAACTTTTATCATGAATTTTGTGAAAAACACTTAATTCATTTTAATAATCCATTGCTTTACTGTTTTTTATCGGTTGCTAATGATTAAAAATAGAACGCAAAAGCGCCTCTTATATTGCGAATATATGAAAAAGCTGAGTAAAATTTAAAATTTATCATTTGTTTTTTAAAAATTAAGTTGTACCGTTTTTGGTTATATTTGCGAATCCTTGTAGAAAATAAATTTTTAAATCGATACGAATATGGCAGAGAATCTGAAAATTACCTATACAAAAACGGATGAAGCCCCGTACTTGGCAACACATTCTTTATTACCTATTATAGAAGCCTATACAAAATCTTCTGGAATTGAAATTGATACCAAGGACATTTCACTGGCCGCCCGTATCATCTCTCAATTTCCCGAAGTTTTGACGGATGAACAACGCCAAGAAGATGCCTTGGCGCAACTGAGTGAGATGGTGAAGCAACCTGAGGCCAATATTATTAAATTGCCCAATATTAGTGCATCATTACCTCAGCTTACCACTACTATAAAGGAGCTGCAGGGGAAAGGGTACGCACTTCCGGATTATCCTTTCGACCCTCAGGATGCAACACAGAAGGCTATTCAGGCCAGATATGATAAGGTGAAAGGAAGTGCTGTGAACCCTGTGATTCGCGAGGGAAATTCTGACCGAAGAGCACCAAAAGCAGTTAAGAATTTTGCCAAAAAAAATCCGTATAGGGTGCAAGCATGGGAGTCCAATTCCAAAACAAGAGTGGCGACCATGACTGCAGATGACTTTCATCACAACGAGCGATCGATTACGATGAAGGAAGCGGGAAAGGTTAACATTAGGTTTACTAATGAGCAGGGTGAAGTTCATCTTTTAAAGGAAGATTTGGCCCTTCTTAAAGGGGAGGTCTTGGATGCTACTTTTTTGAGTAAACGAGCATTGGTTGCTTTTATTGAAACCCAGATTGCCGAGGCAAAGAAAGAGGATGTTTTATTCTCTTTGCATATGAAGGCCACTATGATGAAAGTGTCGGATCCCAAAATCTTTGGGGAAGTGGTAAAGGTTTACTTTAAGGATGTATTCCAAAAGTATGAGCAGGAGTTAAAGTCAGTCGGAGCGGATCCCACTAGTGGATTTGGTTCTGTATTGGAATCCATAAAAGCATTGCCTTCGGGAAAGTATGAAGAGGTGAAACAAGCATTTGAAGCAGCTCTGTCACAGAATGCGAAATTGGCCATGGTAGATTCAGATCATGGAATTACCAATTTACACGTGCCCAGTGATGTGATCATCGACGCTTCCATGCCGGCGATGATTCGTAATGGGGGGAAGATGTGGAATGCTCAGGGAGAGGTGGAAGAAACCCTCGCGGTGATTCCCGATAGTAGCTACGCGGGGCTGTACGATACCACGGTGGAGTTTGTGAAGGCCAATGGCGCTTTTGATCCCGCTACTATGGGTACCGTGCAAAATGTAGGCTTAATGGCACAAAAGGCGGAAGAATACGGATCGCACGATAAGACTTTTTATATTCAAGAAAAAGGTACAGTAGAAGTAGTGGCTGTAGCGTCTGGAACGGTGCTGTTGGCCCACGATGTGGAAGAGGGAGATATATGGAGAGCTTGCCAAACAAAAGACGCTCCGATACGCAATTGGGTTCAATTGGCGGTGAGAAGAGCACGCGAGACGGGATGGCCAACGATTTTTTGGTTGGATGAAAACCGTGCCCACGATGCCGAGCTGATCAAGAAAGTAAAGGTGTATTTACAAGAGGAGGATACCAAAGGGTTGGATATCCAAATTATGGCAATGAATCAGGCCACAGCATATACCTTGCAACGGGTTAAAGCTGGAAAGGATACGATTTCGGTGACTGGAAATGTTCTGCGAGATTATTTGACAGACCTATTTCCAATTCTCGAGTTAGGAACAAGTGCAAAAATGCTCTCTATCGTTCCTTTGATGAATGGTGGGGGCTTATTTGAGACCGGAGCGGGAGGGTCTGAGA
>JAJYSO010000041.1 GCA_021793535.1 Bacteroidota bacterium
ATCGATAAGCATTGCTTATCGATAAAAAAGGAGTGGATGAAGCGGTCGATATCCTCTCTCCGGAAGCCTTCTATAAAGAGGCACACGGGTACATTTTTGAAGCTATATACGCCCTGTTTGAAAGCGGGGAGCCCATTGACTTATTAACCGTTTCAGAGGAACTTAAGAAAAGAAAAAAACTAGAAGCTGCAGGAGGTGATTTTTATCTGGTACAACTCACACAAAAAGTATCTTCATCTGCCCATATCGAATTTCATTCTCGGATTATCCTTCAAAAATATATCCAGCGAAGTTTAATTAAAATCTCCAACGAAATCATTAACGAATCTTATGATGATTCAACGGATGTTTTTGATCTTTTGGACTCTGCGGAGTCAAAGCTCTATGACGTCACCCAAGGGAACATCAAAACATCAACCGAGTCGGCTCGAAGTTTAGTGATTCAAGCAAAGAACCGAATTGAAGAAATATCTAACAAAGAAGGGCTGAGTGGGGTTCCTTCGGGATTTGAAGAGCTGGATAAGTTAACCTCGGGTTGGCAACCCAGTGACCTTATTATTGTTGCCGCTCGTCCAGGTATGGGAAAGACGGCCCTGACCCTCTCCATGGCGCGGAATATTGCTGTGGGACAAGATATCCCTGTAGCCTTCTTCTCACTAGAAATGAGTTCGGTACAACTGATTACACGACTTATCTCTTCTGAAACGGAACTCTCTTCTGAAAAACTCCGAACGGGAAATCTAGCCGAACACGAGTGGGAGCAACTCAACGTCAAGGTAAAGGCATTGGAAAACGCCCCCCTGTACATCGACGATACTCCTTCATTGTCCATCTTTGATCTCCGAGCCAAAGCTCGGCGGTTGGTTTCTCAATACGGAATCAAAATCATTTTTATCGATTACCTGCAACTGATGACGGCCTCTTTGAAAAACAAAGGTGGAAATCGGGAGCAAGAAATTTCAACCATTTCCCGAAACTTAAAGGCGCTGGCCAAAGAATTGAACATTCCGGTTATCGCACTGTCTCAGCTCTCACGGGCGGTGGAAACAAGAGGAGGCAGTAAACGCCCACTATTATCGGATTTACGGGAATCGGGAGCCATTGAACAGGATGCCGATATCGTATCCTTTATTTATCGTCCCGAATATTACGGGATCGACGAATGGGACGACGAAGAACATACCCCTTCGAAAGATCAAGCTGAATTTATTGTCGCCAAACATCGAAATGGTGCACAAGACAATATCCGATTGAAATTCCTTGGACATTTAGGAAAATTTGAAAACTTAGATTCTTTTAGTGGAATCGCCAGCGAGTTCGGTTCGGCCATGAACGAAGATTTTTCAGCCAGCCTACCCTCTGAGGAGGAGGCCTTCGGCAGTGCGATGAATGATTTCTCTTCAACAGATCCCGACGATCCAAACGATATGCCTTTTTAAAAAAGAGGTTTAGACCCCTTATATCCCGACCCGGTATGAAAGCTTTCCTTTTAATCTTCTTATTAGGCGTTCTTCCTCAATTCGGTTTTTCATCCCATATTTTAATTCCCATGGATGCCGAAACTCAAGAAAATCATTTAAAGGCATATGGCATCACCTACTGGGTATTGGATCAAGGCGAAAAAGTAGAGTGGCTCTTAAATTACCGGGGCGGCTCCTTCCTAATGGCAGATACTCAAAAAACGCGTGAAGAATGTAAAATCCGTGGAGTTTCTTTTGAAATTATGGAGAACAGCGAAGCCCAAAGCCTTCTCGAAAAAATCAGCAGTCCGTCCGTCAATCAAGAAACTGTAATCCTTGAAAAAGCTCCGCGGATTGCTGTGTATACTCCAAAAAGTAACCCTCCCTGGGATGACGCGGTAACGATGGCCCTGACCTATGCTGAAATTCCGTACGAAAAGGTCTATGACAAAGAAGTACTAGAGGATGAGTTGGCACTTTACGATTGGTTACACCTTCACCATGAAGATTTTACGGGCCAATACGGGAAGTTTTATGGAAGTTACCGAGCCACCCCCTGGTATATCGAACAAAAAAAGGAGGCAGAAGCCTTAGCGCATTCTCTAGGCTATGAAAAAGTATCGGATGAGAAATTGGCTGTTGCTCAAAAAATAAAGGCATATGTGGCTGGTGGGGGGTTTATGTTTGCCATGTGCAGTGCCACGGATTCCTTTGACATCGCTCTAGCCGCTGAAAACACCGATATTTGTGAGCCTATGTTTGACGGTGATCCCAGCGAACCCGGATACCAAAGCAAATTGGATTTTACAAAGACCTTTGCCTTTAAAAACTTTATTTTGGAAAGAGATCCAACCGTCTATTCCTTCTCTTCTATAGATATGACTTATAAACGCGATATTCCCAGAGAAGAAGATTACTTTAGCCTCCAAACCTTTTCTGCAAAATGGGATCCCATTCCCACCATGTTGACCCAAAACCATACTGCCTTGATCAAGGGCTTTATGGGACAAACCACCGCCTTTGACAAAAGCCAAATCAAAGCTACGGTCACCATTCTGGGTCAAAACAAAAAAAACGGTGAAGCACGGTATATTCACGGGACGGTAGGGAAAGGATTTTTTACCTTCTATGGAGGTCATGATCCGGAAGATTACGCCCACCGTGTGGGTGATGCCAAAACCGAATTGGCCCTCCATCCTACCTCTCCTGGATATCGTTTGATCCTAAACAACATCCTCTTTCCTGCAGCAAAACCCAAGCATCACAAAACCTAGGCTTACCTCATCCAAAGGTAAAAGGAGATCTTATGGCTGCTCAAGAAGGCTTATACCGATTCCGGTATTTACTATAGTCTACCTCAAAGATTTCATATACCTGTTTAAACAAAGGAGAGCTAATGATAAAATCTGCCGTAGAGCGATTACTGGCCAAAGGGATATTCCACACCGAACAGATCCTAAGCAGGGCACGAATATCCGGATCATGAGGCTGTGCCTCCATAGGATCCCAAAAAAAGATCAAGACCCCAATTTTATGTTCCGCAATCATTGCTCCTATTTGCAAGTCTCCTCCCATAGGACCGCTCTGCATTTTAGCAATGGAAAGGCCGGTCGCTTGTTCAATCAAGTTTCCGGTAGTACCCGTTCCGTATAACTCATGCTCTGCCAATATGGCCTTGTGGGCGCTCACCCAATCGATCAGTTCTTGTTTCTTGTTATCATGCGCCACCAGCGCAATTCGCTTCTTAAGGTGAAGTATCCTTTTATTGTTCATATGTTCGGGCATGGATTCTACTCAATATTAATAAAAAAGCCATTCCGAAAAAAACGGAATGGCCATTAAAATAGAGCTTCAGTATTTTTCTTTATTTGTTTACCTTATCCACAATCGCTTTAAAAGCCTCAGGGTGATTCATCGCCAAATCGGCCAGAACCTTTCGGTTAAGTTCGATATTGTTGGCTTTGAGTTGTCCCATAAATTTGGAATAAGATAACCCGTATTGGCGAACGCCCGCATTAATACGTGCAATCCACAATCTACGGAAGTTTCTTTTTTTGGTTTTGCGGTCGCGATAATTGTACTGCATCGCTCTGTCCACCGCATTCTTGGCTACTGTCCACACGTTTTTACGTGCACCAAAGTAACCTTTGGCATGCTTCATCACCTTTTTTCTTCTGGCGCGAGAAGCAACATGGTTTACTGATCTTGGCATAATTATTAATTTTTTGTAGGAGGCGATCCTTTCAGATACTTAAAGCCCACTCCAGGGTTAATGTTTTGTTTAAGTTAACCGATAATGAATTTTATTTCAACCGTAACATGTGACGAACATTATTTTCGTCTGTCTCGTGAACCAATCCACTTTTCGTCAATGCTTTTTTTCGCTTTTTAGACTTCTTTGTCAAAATATGGCTCTTAAAAGCATGCTTTCGTTTAATTTTTCCAGAAGCCGTCAATCGAAATCGCTTCTTGGCACTGGAATTTGTTTTCATTTTTGGCATAGTAAATTTTATTTAGGCTCTATTTTTTTATTTTTTTAGGGGCGATGAACATTGTCATCCGCTTGCCCTCTAATTTTGGCATTTGTTCCACTTTTCCATATTCCTCAAGGTCCTGTGCTAATCGCAGCAATAAAATCTCTCCCTGATCTTTGAAAACAATAGAACGTCCTTTAAAAAAGACGTAGGCCTTCACTTTGGCCCCATCCTCTAAAAAACGAATGGCATGATTCTTTTTAAACTCATAATCATGGTCATCCGTATTGGGTCCAAAACGAATTTCCTTGTTCACCACTTTGGAGGCATTGGCCTTTCGGGCCTTCTCCCGTTTCTTTTGTTCGTAAAGAAACTTCTTATAATCCATGGCCTTGACCACGGGCGGTTTGGCATCTGGTGAAATCTCAACCAAATCCAACTCCAACTCTTCTGCAATGGCTAAAGCCTTTGATAGAGGATAAACCCCCATCTCTACATTATCTCCAACCAGTCGTACTTCTCTAGCCTTAATCTTATCGTTAACACGATGTTGATCTTCTTTTTTTCGAGAGTCTCCTCTTGTCCTTCTCCTTCGGATAGCTATATATTTTTAAAATTAAACTTCAAATTCCTGTACGGAGGCCTTAATTTCCTCCTTAAATTGATCAATAAACTGCCCCAGCGGCATTGTTCCTAAATCCTCACCTCCGTGTTTTCTAACTGAAACTGCACCATTTTCTTCTTCCTGCTCTCCCACAATCAGCATATAAGGTATCTTGTTGACCTCTGCTTCCCTAATTTTCTTCCCCATCGTCTCGTTTCGGTTATCCATTTGGGCGCGAATTTCGTTATTTTCCAATAAATTTAAAACTTTTTTGGCGTATTTCTCATATTTTTCGCTCAAAGACAGGATGATAACTTGTTCTGGAGCCAGCCACATGGGAAAATTACCTTTGGTGTGTTCCAATAAAATAGCGATAAACCGCTCCAAACTGCCAAAAGGAGCACGATGAATCATCACAGGTCTGTGCAATTCATTATCACTTCCCTTGTATGTTAGTTCAAAACGTTCCGGTAAATTGTAATCCACCTGAATGGTTCCCAATTGCCAACTTCTGCCCAAGGCATCTTTAATCATAAAGTCCAGCTTGGGTCCGTAAAAGGCCGCTTCCCCTTCTTCTATGACATAAGGCAGTCCTTTTTCCTTTGCTGCATTGATAATGGCCGCTTCCGCTTTGGCCCAATTTTGGTCACTCCCAATGTAGTTTTCCTTCTTATTGGGGTCCCTCAAAGAAACTTGAGCTGTATAGTTTTCAAAACCCAAGGCTTTGAATACATATAGGGTTAAATCGATTACTTTTTTAAACTCTTCATCCAATTGATCCGGCATACAGAAGATATGGGCATCATCTTGCGTAAAACCTCGCACTCGGGTCAAACCGTGCAATTCTCCACTTTGCTCATAACGGTAAACCGTCCCAAATTCGGCGAACCGTTTTGGCAAATCCCGATAGCTCCAGGCCTGTGATTTGTAGATCTCACAATGATGTGGGCAGTTCATCGGCTTTAATAAAAACTCTTCGTCTTCATTGGGCGTATGAATTGGCTGAAAGCTATCTTCTCCGTATTTGGCGTAGTGCCCGGAAGTAACATATAATTCCTTGTGGCCAATATGCGGCGTCACCACCATCTCATAGCCAGCCTTTTGTTGAGCGCGCTTTAAAAAGCTTTCCAACCGTCCCCGTAAGGCAGCCCCTTTAGGCAACCACAGCGGCAAACCTTGACCCACCTTTTGAGAAAAAGTAAACAGTTGTAATTCCCGGCCTAACTTCCGGTGATCCCTTTCCTTGGCCTCTTCTAAAAGGGTTAAATACTCCTTTAATTCTTTTTGTTTTGGAAAACTGATTCCGTAAATACGGGTAAGTTGAGGGTTGTGTTCATCCCCACGCCAATAGGCTCCGGCAATATTCATCAGTTTCACGGCCTTGATGATCTTTGTATTGGGGATATGCCCTCCTCGGCACAAGTCCGTAAAAGTATCGTGGTCACAAAAAGTAATATGACCGTCTTCTAAATTCTCAATCAACTCGACTTTAAAAGGGTTCTGCTCCTGTTTATAATAACGCAAAGCATCTTCCTTAGACACAGACCGCATTTTAAAATCGTGCTTCCCTCGAGCAATCTCAAGCATTTTTTGTTCGATAGTGGGAAAATCATGCTCAGAAATTTGCTCTCCGTTCAACTCCACATCATAATAAAATCCGTTGTCAATAGCCGGCCCAATAGTCAATCGAACTTTAGGATATAACTCCTTTAAAGCTTGGGCCATTACGTGTGCCGTACTGTGCCAAAAAGCTTGTTTACCCTCAGGGTCCTCCCATGTGTACAAAACCAATTTCCCATCTTCGAGAAGGGGAGTTTTAGTCTCCACTTTTACATTGTTAAATTTCGCAGAGATCACTTGTCGGGCTAGACCTTGGCTGATGCTCTGGGCAACTTCCATTGGCGTAATGCCTTCGCTGAATTGCTTTACACTTCCATCGGGTAAGGTGATATCAATCATAAGTCATTTAAATTGAATTGCAAAGATACTGCGATAATTTGGTCTGACAAGAATTGAGATTCCAAAAGTTTATCGAGGATTGCCCTTCACAAAAGAGTGCTTATTCCAATGCAAAGCTCACTTCTACTGTTTCTTTAATCTCTATTTGTCCTACAGCCAGAGGAGAATCATCATAAGCATCTACGGCCATCTCCTCGCTGGCGGCTTTCATCAAAAATGGACGGGGGGTTGAGCTTGTTGAGGGTTCTCGAATAAAGAGCGGTTTTCCAACCTTCACACCCAAAGAAGAGGCATAGTCTTTTGCTTTTTGCATAGCGTCTTTTGTCGCTGCTTCTCGGGCCTGACTACGGTGTTTTTCTACCTCGGAATCCTCAAAAGTAACCCCATCAATACGGTTAATACCCGAGTCCATCAGGCCTTTCATCACGGCGCCGTATTTAGATAAGTCCTTCAATTTTATAGCAATAGATTGTTGAGCGGTATAATATGTTTCCTTGGTATTGTAATCGGTTTGCTTGTTTAAATTTAAATAGTCCGTTTGGTAGTCCTCTTTTTCAAAACCCGTAGAGCTTAAAAAGTCCAGTACTTTATGAACAGCTTCATCCACCTGTTCCTTAACCTCTTTTGCAGCATCCCCTCTTTTTTCCACACGCACTTTGATATTGACGCGGTCGGGCGTAACTTTTACAATTCCTTCTCCCTTTACGGTTACTTGAGGGGAATTGCTCTGGGCTGAAAGTGTTGGCGTAAGAGTCATCATACTGATCATTAAAATAAAAAAACGCATAACTTTAAATATTAAATTTACTAACCTTTTGCAAAGGTTGTGCCATTATTGTTTCTTAATCCTTGGCGTGGAATACCTTAACGAGCAATCATCTGACGATAAGTCAATTGCCCTTCTTTACGTTCTCCAATGAACTCAAAATTATTCACTGCTCGCGTTTGTCGACTCAAAAGCGGAGCTGCTCCGGTCATATCCTGTAGAGCAAGCTGTAGAAGAGGCTCGTCAGTACGCCCCAGTTCCCCAAGGTGTAAAATGTCTTCTTCTTGCTTTATGTCAGGAGTGAGTCCATCCGTATAATCGGTATAGCCATCTGCATTTACTGTCTTTAAAATCAAAGGGAGAAGCGCATAACTATGGCCGGGTTGAACGGCTGACCTAGAAAAATCTGGAGACTCATAGAGCATAATGGATCCCTGAAATTTCCCTGTTGTATAATCTCCCACTTGAACCACATCAATGTATGGACGCAAAGCATTGACGAGCAACTCGCTGGCAGAAGCTGTACTTTTGGTGGTCAAGACATACACCTTGTCCAGATTTAAACTGTTCAAAGGTTGTCCCCCCTTCAATTGATTGGAGAAAAGCAAATCTTCATCCGGAAAATTATCATTGAAAACTTCTTTGACAAAAAGTTTACCGGTAAACTGTCCGGTGACCATCCCAGCCAAATTCTTACTGGTTTCTACACTGCCGCCGCCATTATAGCGCAAATCAATAACCAAGCTTTGGATGTGTTCGGCTTTAAACTTTCCAAAAACATCATTTAAATCTTGATCAAAACTCTGAGTAAAAGCATTATATACCAAATAACCTACTTTCCGGTTACTCACCGTATAAATGGTGTCCATATAAATAGGATTTTCCGTATACTCCTTTTTTTGGAGCTCTATTTCTCCCCCTTCTTCTAACCGCCCATTTTGATAGGTGACTAAACCCAATTTATAACGAGTGGGAGACAAGATATCTCGATAATTATGTTCGTCTATTTTTACACCATCAATTCGATTAAATAGCATCCCGCGCTGAAGCCCAGCTTCTTCGGCAGAGGTTCCTGGCAATACATAGCGTACATAGCCCAATACCTCTCCGGACTCCGAAATACGAACCAATCCATAATCCATGCCATTGTTTAAGGAGATCCCATCTAACTGATTTTCCAACTCATGAAAGTCAGAGACAATGATGCTGAATCGATCCTTTGAATACACTAAATCCTCAAATAGCGATTCGGGCGAATCAAAACGGCTTAAATATGCCTCCCGCTCCCCTATATTTTGAAAAAAGTTATCTCCAAGAACTTCTTTTTCGGCCTTGTATAAATAAAATAATTGCATGGCATCGTACACAAAATTCTGCGTATCGGAAACCGAATGTGTACGTATTTGGTCATCTAAGTCATCTCGACAAGAAGCTAAAGTCAAAAAGATTACCAATATAAGCAACCAACTACTTTTCTTTTGCATACCCTTCATCTTTATTCTGAATGATCTTTTTGTTCTTCTTTTTGCTGATTCAAGGTATTAAAAATCCACGCTATCAAGATAAAGCCTATCCCGGTTACCGAGGGCGCCGGGTTTCGATATTGGTATCCTATCACAAACATCACTAGAGCAGTAAGAATGAGCAGTGCATTTAAAATGGTAATCTTTTTGGCAGGTTTCATTTCATCTTTCTTTGTATTCCCAAGAAAAGTAAGAAATCTTCCATTAAAAACGCATTGGAGAAGAAAAAATTATTAAAATGAGAAAAGTTCTAAAAACAACTCTTGGCTTCTTTTGAACAAAGCCCTCGTTCAAAAAGCACGGCTCCAAAAGGAACAGCACCGGATTGCCTTGGCATCGTATAGTCCAAACGATATGATTTTGAATCGGCCACACACGAAACATCCGCAGTGGCCTAACTAGAGCTGGCCCGTTTCCAAGCTATC
>JAJYSO010000042.1 GCA_021793535.1 Bacteroidota bacterium
TTCCGATCTGACGTGATTTAGTGCTATGGCAAGGTTCCTGCATTGTTCACGAAGCTTTCTCCTTTGATAAATTGTTGAAATTAAAAATTCAGTATCCTGAGGCCAAAATTGTTGCACACCCAGAGTCGGAACCTCATGTTTTGGACGTAGCGAATTTTGTAGGCTCGACCAGCAAAATGATTGCCTACATTGAGCAATCGGCCAGCACTTCTTTTATTGTTGGAACAGAGGTAGGGCTGCTTCACGAGCTCAGCAAGCGCGTTCCTGAAAAAACACTTATCCCGCTCCCTACACATGAAGACAATACTTGTGCCTGTAGTGAATGTGCTTTTATGAAGGTCAATACCTTGGAAAAAGTATATAGATGCTTGGCTTTTGAAGAGCCTGAAATTAAGGTGGACCCGCATATTTTTGAAGATGCAAAAGCTCCATTGGTAAAGATGATTAACTTCCCGAGTCAAGTACTTCAAAAAAGTTAAGCCTTTTTTGTTTCTGTTTTAGAGACTATAATTAAGCGTAGTATCTCAGCTGTATTCCCTGATATTGAAGAAGGGGTCTTTTCCAGATTCTTTTATCGCCATGCCTGCTCCTTTGGAACCTATGGGTGACAAACCCGATATGAGATTCTTGGATGTGGGATTTCTCTATTTTATTGCATCAATCAAATAGGGAATACCATCAACATAAAAGCCTTGCGTTAAATATTTTTAAGGTGAAAAAGCAGTATAAACATACTGTTTTCATGTTGGATTAAAATCCACAAGAAGAGTGTATGTGCTGTATAAGCAAGCATTTAAATTTAATCATCTTAACGCTATGGGAAGTTTTAATAATTTATCTGCGGTTTTTGTGAATTGTACTTTGAAGAAATCTCCGCAGAAAAGTCATACAGAAAGGCTGATGAGGGTCGCTCAACAAATCATGCACAAGGAGGGGGTGCGCCTTGACCTTATTCGACTGGTTGATCACAAAGTGCCTCCTGGTGTTTTTCCAGACATGACTGAAAAGGGCTGGGAAGAGGATGAGTGGCCAACGCTTTTTGAACGCATCATAAAAGCAGATATACTGGTTATTGGTTCTCCGATTTGGCTGGGACAAAAGTCATCTGTCGCCCAAAAGCTTATCGAACGTCTTTATGCGATGAGTGATAAAACAAATGAAAAAGGTCAATATATCTATTATGGAAAAGTAGGAGGGTGTATAATTACTGGAAATGAGGATGGGGTAAAACATTGTGGGATGAGTATCCTTTATTCCCTTCAGCATTTAGGGTATGTTATTCCCCCACAGGCAGATGCGGGGTGGTTAGGTGAAATCGGCCCAGGTCCTAGTTATGGGGATACAGAATGGGAAGGGAAGAAGCTAGATAAACCGGTAGGCTTTGACCATGAATTTACCAATAGAAATACCACTTTTATGGCCTATAATGTAATGCATTTGGCTGAGATATTAAAGCAGATAGGGGGGCTTCCAGCCTATGGGAACTCTAGAGACCAGTGGGAAGATGGAAAACGCTGGGGTTTTCAAAAACCTCAAACCTCGTGATCGTGGATGAGAAGGAAGGCACTTAAGCAGAACAAGAAAAAGGACAACGGATTACAAATTAGTTTAAAACCAAATGTTATGGCTAAGGATCATGGGAATCAAATTAAGAACGATGAGAAGTATGAGGCTTTGCGCGATCAGGGGATGGGTAAAACCAAAGCTGCCCGAATTGCCAATACCAAAAATTCGGGTAAAAAAGGCGGTAAGGCTAAGAAATATGAAGAACGGACTAAAAAGGAACTGCTTGAGCAGGCCAAAAAGGTAGGGGTTAAAGGCCGGCATAAAATGAATAAAGATGAGCTTATTCAGGCATTGCGTAAGGGATAAAAAAACGAATACACTCCTTTACGGCCTAGAATATCACAATTATGTCATAAAAAAAGTTAAAAACAGGCAGTAATTTTTGTTTTTGAGTATAAATCAAAGAAAATTATTATTTTTCTACCTTAAACGGTAAATATGATTGACTCAAAAAGAGCCCCTATTAGCAAAGTCGTTTTACCCATCCAGAGTTTTATCCAAAAAGAAAGATCCAGCGGTCTTGTTCTGGGGATAAGTGTTCTTCTTGCTTTGACGTTGGCCAATTCTCCTTGGCGCGATTACTATTTTAAGTTTTTAGCTCATAAATTGGGGATATTAATTAATGCCAACCCTTTTATAGAGCTGAGCCTGCGGCACTGGATCAATGATGGCTTAATGGCGATTTTCTTTTTTGTGGTTGGCCTGGAGTTGAAAAGAGAGATAGTGGCTGGTGAATTTGCCAATCCACGCAATGCAGTACTGCCCATAATGGCCGCCGTTGGTGGTATGGTGATCCCCGCATTAATATATGTAGGGCTTAACCCTACGGGAGCTGTACAAAACGGATGGGGGATTCCCATGGCTACCGATATAGCTTTTGCCTTGGGGGTTTTATATCTTCTAGGGGACCGCATCCCGCTTTCAGTAAAGGTATTTTTAACAGCAGTGGCTATTGTCGATGATATAGGGGCCGTTTTGGTGATTGCCTTTTTTTACACTTCGGATATTTCAATGGTAAACCTCGGGATCGGATTGCTTTTCCTTATCCTAATGTTTATTGGTAATCGTATGGGGGTGAGAAACATTTTATTCTATGCCATTTTGGGTATTGGAGGTGCATGGACGTTGTTTCTCTTATCCGGCGTTCATGCTACTATCGCTGCGGTTCTGGCAGCGTTTATCATTCCTGCAGATGTGCGGATAAATGAACAGATTTTTATTGCGCGTATTAAAAAACATTTGACACGGTTTAAAGCTGCGGATCCTAATGGCTATCCTACCTTGACCAATGAGCAATTGTATATCCTGGATAGATTAGCCAAAGATAACAAAAAGGCAATGCCTCCTTTGCAGCGATTGGAACATGCCTTGCATCCTTTTGTTGCCTTTGTGATCATTCCTATTTTTGCTTTGGCCAATGCAGGTGTCTCTTTCATGGATATTGATAGGGCCACTTTATTGGAAACCAATGTTGCCCTTGGTATAGCCTTAGGCCTATTGCTCGGGAAAGTTTTGGGCATTATGGGATTGACCTGGTTATCGGTAAAATTGAAGTTAGCTCCTTTTCCGGAAGGTATGAATTATAAGACTCTTTTTGGGGTAAGCTTATTGGCCGCTATAGGTTTTACTATGTCTCTATTTATCACCCAGTTGGCCTTCATCGATGAAAGTTATCAATTACAAGCAAAAATCGGAATATTTATAGCCTCTATTTTAGGAGGAGCACTAGGATATGGTATTCTTAGAAGCCAGGGGAAAGCCCAGAAAGGATGAACAAAAAACAGTTAAGAGGAGGTTGAGCTTCTAATTGTGTTTACCCAACAGTTTCTCTAGGTATACCACTTTTGCTTTTTCGGCTTCTAATAAACGTTCATATAGCTTTTTATTCTCCTCCACGGCCTCCATTAGTTTATCCAAGGGGTTAAAGTTACAATTATTGGGATGAAATGTTCCTTGGCTATTACTAAAGCTGTTATCGTTAAAATTGTTGAAATAATTAATAGCCAATTCCTCAGAAAAATTTTCGATTGCTTCCCTCGTTACTCCTAATGCCTTTGCCACTTTTTCGAGTTTTTCCTCTTCCAGAGTCTCACTTTGCTCTATATGGGAAATCGTCTGCTGGCTCACACCGAGTTCTATCGCCAGTGCTTCCTGTTTCATATTGCGCAGTTCTCGAATACGGCTTATTTTTCTTCCAATATGGGGGGCAGTCGTGCTCATATCACAAAGGTATTAACTTTTATTAATTTGCGGCGTTGGTAAATTACAACTTTCTTTTGGTTTTTTACAAGCCCAATTCGTGTATTCCTTCACTTTCTTGTCGTTTCTTTATCTCTCATACGGTAAGAAGATGAATGCGCGAAACATAAAAAAAATGATAGAGAGTGATGAACCCATTGCTCTTATCCGGTATTTTGAATGGATGCGTTTGTCTCGCGATCATCAACATGTCAAATATATACTTTTAAGAATCAATTACCGTAATCGCACGATTAAGGAAATCCCAATTCCGGACGAATTGGTACCCTATGTAATTTCAAAACTCTCGGAATTTAAAAAGGTAATCAAAGAGGAAAACGGGAGTGTATGGGAACGCCATGATTTTCGAATGACCGTGCAACAAGATGTTTCCCCTTTGGCCTTGCGACAATTCCTCGGAGAAGAATAAAGAATGAAAACTATGGAACGAAAAGAACAACTTATCATTGAACAATTGGTAGAGACCCTTCCGGTAAGGGCCATTTATGTTATTCCTTTTTTGAAAAACCCCGAAAAACAGCTGTTTTTAATCCTTTGTTCTGAAGGAACGAATGTGAAGGGGCTTTCCGGTTTATCCGCTCAATTTTTTCAAAGCCATCCCCAATACGTCTATCGTATTTATAAAGAGCATTATGCACTTGAACAGTGGAATGGAGGGAATATTTTCTTTCTTCACGCGTTAATTCCAAAATATTTGGAATACGGTTCCTTACCGGGCTTTACCATAAGTTTTGAGCAAGCTCTTGAGCGTGCACAATCTACCTTTACCAAAGAGCATACAAAAGCTTTGAGTTTCCGTGAAGGGGCAAAGTTTTACCTTCAAAAGGAGAATTACTCTCTTGCTGCTTTTATGCTGCACCAAGCCATTGAATTGGGCTTTCGTACCGTAGAGCTCATCACCATGGGGAAGGAAAGAATCTGCCATAAAATTATGGACCATCAAAAATACGTTCAGTATTATATACCGGAGTTAGGCAACCTATTTTCTGAAATGAAAGACAAGGAACACAAACTGTTGATCGTGTTGGACATGGCTTATCGAGGGGTGCGCTACGAGCAGGATTATAAAATAGATCACGACGCTTTTGAACTCTTGCAGATGAAGTTGGCAACGGTGTTGGAGATAGTGGAAGAAGAGTTTAAATGCAGATATGAATATTGTAAAGACGTCTTGCCTTTGGTCTGTTCTACTGAACTTGAAGTCAGAGATAAGATAGCGCGTATTGTGGACCGTAAACTAAGGCCCCTTGGAACACATCCAGAGAAATGGTATTACCAAGCAGAATTTAGAGTGAATGGCCTCGCCGATATTCTATATGATATTGAGGGGATGTTAAAGGTGTGTATCGTGGCTTTAGAATATGGAGATTCGATGATGCATAAATTAATTCCACAACCTCAGGTAAATGTACAAACTACCTTGGAGCATATCTTACAATTACTGCCCCTGGAGGAGATTGAAATGCTCGAAGAGATTATTAATCGTTATCACCAAGAAGATGATGAAGATAAATTGGATGAACCTACGGAAATTTATGAATTAAGCTTGGCGGACTATTGTGAAAATTAAGGATTTTCTACATACGGTATGGGGTCTTTTAAAGTCAATCCAAAGTTTATGATTTGCTTTCCTCTTTGGACGCTTAACCGGACGTAAGTTCCTTTTTTATCAAAAAAATATTTTTCAATTTGACTCAGGCTCAAATTTCGTGTTGCCTTTCCATTAATCGACACAATGTAATCTCCTTTTTTCAGCCCAACTTGATCGCAAGGTGCGTCTTTTCGACAACTCGAAATCATGTACTTTGGGGTTAAAGAGTAGCGGAATTTAAAGTGTTCTTTTTCGAATGAAACGGAATCTTTTAGATCTTCGTTGTCTTTGATGCTGAGTAGGAAGGCTAGAGCAGATGGTTCCCATACAAAATCGGTATGCTGAATTTTTATTCCACTTTTATTCACTAAAAAAGGGAGCTTAAAGTTCTTATTTTTACGTAAATAAATGACTTCGTTGGGGTAGTCAAAGATAATATGGAAGCGTTTGAGGACCTCATTTCCGATGGAGCCCTTCCGAGTGGAAACAGTTAATAAATAACGTAAGGAATTTGCGTCCAAAGTAGAAAGGATAGGTCTTGCTATTTTAAATGGACCGATATTTAGAGCGTTTATACGGCTCCTTTTTCCTCGAATAATTCCGTGTGCTCCTTGGCCTAAGACTGTATTTATATTTGGTGTATTTTCTACGAAACCTTTGATATATAATGGGAACAACCAGAGCGCATCGTTATTTCCCAAATCCAAGAGTAGTTTTAAGGCCTTCTCTTGGTCTCTCATCTGCACTCCTGCCTCAAGATAAGGTTGGCCTACTTCGATGGAGATAGGAAGTTTTTCATATTTAGAAACCCTTAATTGATGGGAATCTCGGTATATGATTAAGTAGCGATTGGTGTAATCTATTTTGACCGGATATTTTCTAAAGAAATGATAACCAATTAACCCATTAATTGGAACATCCAGATGATTGAGGAAATTGAGTTCTTCACCAGAGATGATGTGTACAGTGTGATTGTCATCTACAAAATCGTTTCCAATTGTGACCTTGTTTCCGACGGTTTTTATACTTTGAATGTTCCCATCGGTACCCGTTCCCGAGAATTGAACTTTCTTTACTTGCGAGAAATCTTGATTTTCTCGGGTCTGACTGTATAGGACTGTAGCAGAGGCTCCTGTATCTAGAAGAAAAGTTAAGTGCTCCCCATTGACTTGAACAGGGATTAAAATGAGATTGTGAACCAATTTAAAAGGAATTCGAACCTGGTCCTTTTTTAATTGGAATCCTTCAGATTGCCCATTTGCGCCCCAATGGAAAATAAGAATAAAAACGAATATGAAATACCTCATCATACTGAACCAATTTTATCACTTGTTTTTTAACGTATGCCTAGGAGGTGATGCTTTACTAAATTAGGAAAAATTTTCCTTCCTTCACAATGTGACTTCGCGTATTTCAAGGCCGGTCAATCTTTAATAGAGAACCTTTTCTCGCAGCGCTCTGAATTCGGGGAAAACCTTTTGCTGTGTCTTTTTGCAAACGGAGAGCAAAAAAACAGTTTATGATCAGTTTGTTATTTCTCAAAAGTAGCGTTTAGAAAATATTAAAATCTTGACTTATGTCAATATTTATAGAGGCATTTTCCATCTAATAGGTAAAGCTTGTAGAGTATGGTTGAGAAGCTTTGCCCGAGTGTTAGGGTAGGAAGAGATACTGCTGATAAAGGAACCACAATAAAAATATTCGCGGATTTTAACAGATACGGTTATATTACGAAAGCTATTTGAGTAGCATATACATATACTCGAAGTTTAAAATTAAGGTGTGGAACTGCGTAAAGACATCTTGCCCTAAATTACCATCAAAATCTTTATTGAAATAATACTCTTCAAGACTCACGGGTATTTGGGGAAGGACTGTTTCTTTGGAACCTATTTGTATAGGAAAATTTGCTAAAGCGTATTCCTCTACTTCAGTTGTTCCTCCTGCACCACCACGTTTTTGGGTTTGTTTTATGCCTCTTTGTTCCACTTCCTGCTTGTGCTCTTTATAGTACTTGTAGGACAGCTCAGAACTTTTTGCCCCCGTATCAAAAGTGAAGAGGAGTGTATCTTTTTCGGATTTTACCTGCACAATGGGATTGAGGTCATTTAAAAACATGTTTCTCTCTATTTTTTCTCCGGGATTTTTGGGAATGGTCATGTTTCCATTTTTATGGATGTGAATTTCCTTCAATTGATGAATGACGGGGAATCCAATGATACCGTGTATGCGATAATCAATCGTGGGAAAATTCAATTGCTCATCCGGTAGTACAAGGAAAATTACATTTTCAAATAAGAGGTTTCCAAGATACAGGCTGTCGGCAACAGCCAGTTTAGATTGTACTTTAAGATGAGTGGAAGATCCCACTTCTATAGCCGATTCTATGATGTCGAAGTTCATATTTTTAGCCTGCGAAAGGGAAATTGTAGAGAAGTTCGCTCCGGTGTCGAAGACGAATTCACTTGACAGGCCATGAGAACTTACCGGTGTCATAATGTGATCAATCTTATTCCGATAAGATGGGATTTCTTCGGTTTCGTGCGAATGCATGATTTGAGGAGGAACGTCAGCCAGGGCTTCAAAGAGATTCATGGAGTTGGAATAGTCGGAACGCTCTTCATGAGTTAATAAATGAGCATAGTTTTTTAAAAGGACTGCAAAAGCCTTGGAAGCTTGCTTATACTGGTAGGAGTATACATAATTCGTTCCCTGTATATCCAGTAATTCTGACATTAGCGTATCGTTGAGCTTATCTTGGTATTTTTCAATCAAGCGCTCGATATGAGTATTGGAGCGTTTGCTTTTTCCAAAGGCTTTTGCAATATGTGCTTGGTAATATAAAAGTTGATCGCTCTCAAGGGAGGCCTCACTTTTTTGAAGAAGAGCATTTAACTTGAAATAATTTTTTTGCTTGAGAAATTCATGGAGCCTTTGAGATACCTTATCTGCTGAGACGGGATTTGAACAGCCGATCAACATCCATAACCCTGCGATGATAAAGGTGTTTCTGAGAAGGAAGTTCATTGATTTTTTTTGAGAAAGAATAAAGATAAAATTTATGGGCAAACCTTAAGCTCTCAAGCGCTTTTTTCTGATAAATACCCTGAAAGGCATTCCTTAAATAGGCGGCAATAGTAGTGTTTACTATACGCCTTTCAAGGGTATCCTCAGGCTTAGAACTGTGTGATCAATTTTTGACCAGGGCTCTCTTTATTTTTTAATCTTTCCTCTTGGATTCAATCATCCATTCAATACCGTATCGGTCTCTGAACATGGCAAAATAAGAACCCCATGGGCTTTCTGCAATAGGCATTTCTACCTGCCCTCCAGCTGAAAGTCCATAAAACAGTCGATCTGCTTCTTCTTTATGGTCAACGGTTATGGAGATTTTACTTCGGGTTTCTTGCTCATTATGTTTTCCCATAAAATTGGGAGTGTCATTCCCCATGAGCATATTATGCTTACCAATTGGAAGTGCGATATGCATGATTTTGTCGGCCTCGTCTTCCGAAAAAGGATGCTGGGGATTAGGGAGATCCTTATAGCGACTGAGGTTTTGGAACTCTCCTCCGAACACGGATTGATAAAAGGTAAAAGCTTCTTCTGCATTGCCGTTAAAATGTAGATAAGGATTTATTTTCATAAGAAGGTAATTTTGAGATTATTGGTGTACGTAAAAATAGGGTATCCTTGGAAAGGTAGACTTGCCATAAGATAAGAAAGAACTCTTTTCTAGAATAAAAATTTGCTTATTTGTGGATCGACGTC
>JAJYSO010000043.1 GCA_021793535.1 Bacteroidota bacterium
ACTCGGTGGATTTCGACACTTTTAAAGAGATGATCCACCGGATATTGAATAAGGAAGTGACCTTGGACCAATTGAAAAAGGGAGCCTCAGAAGGGGAGAGACCTTCGATCGTTCCCGATTACATTAAATTTCCATAACAAAAAATAAAAGTGTGGGAATCTGTTTTTTTGATCCACACTCTACAGGAAGTGGGTTTTTGAGCCTAAAAAAACCAATGAAGGCTAATTTTCATTGGTTTGATCTGGCAAAAGAGCGCCTCTTTCTAAAGAAAAAGACGCTTTGATAAGAAGTTACTTAACGGCAATAGCGCTGATTTCTACATTTACGCCTCGGGGTAATGCAGCCACTTGTACTGTTTCGCGCGCTGGGGCAGTATTTTTATCAAAATATTGGCCATAGACTTCATTGATTCTTCCAAAATTGTTCATATCGCTGATGAAAATGGAGCATTTTACCACATTTTCAAAGGTCATACCAGCTTCTTTTAGGATAGCCTCCAGGTTGGTCATCACACATTTTGTTTCTGCTTCGATGGAGGACATTTCCAATTCTCCGGTCTTGATGTTCATAGGGACCTGTCCGGAAATATAAAGCGTGTCTCCGCTCAAAATGGCTTGGCTGTATGGACCAATTGGTGTGGGTGCTTGTGTCGAAGTGATTACTTTTTTCATAGGTTTATATATTTTTATAGGTGAAGCAATTTACAAAGTAAATGTCAATAACCGATTTTTAAATTTTACAAACGGCGATCGGGTGAACGACGTTTATCGTATTTAATGGCATTGAGGACACTCGATTTTATGCCGATAAAGAAATACCAAGATTCTCGTGTTCCAAAGGGAGTCCAGTTGAAGCTCAATCGCCAACTTTTTAGGTCCCTTTCAAAACGAAGTTGAGTATAGGTAAATCCATGATTTTTAAGATCATATCCTGAAGATCCACCGACTTTCCACCCCGGAGATAGCTCTGCGTCTCCGGAAAACATGATGGAGTGCGAAGAAATTTCATTTTCTCTTCGTGCATTGTTGTAGGTCATGGTATAGGATACCCGTAAATTCCAGGGGATATTGTAGTGATAGAACTCCATATCCTCTTTTTTAGTGTCTTCTTCTTCCTCTTCCGGCTGTTGTCCGAAAGTTCCGTCCTTATTCATGCTCTCCCCAAAGAGGTTATCCGGCCGGCCTCCGTTTCTAAAGGTATCGGATTTTTTTGTCTTATCTCCTTTTCCATTGAAATCAGTATTGGAAAATGAGTAATCAAAACTCATGTTGGCACGGGTCAACCGGAAAAGGCTCCCCCCATTGTTGATGTTTAACTTATCGATACGCTGATTGTTGTTGTTTAAAGCATACGGGTCTAGGGCACCGTTGAAGTTCAAATTCAATTTATTTTGAATAACCGGTAGGGTACCGCCAAAAGTAATGGGTTGGAGTTTTAAGGTGTCTGCGGCCATGTTATAGGAGGTGCTGAACCTCAAATTACTGAGCAGCTTGCGTTTTTCATATTCCTGTTTTCCTCCAGTACTGTCCTTTTTTAATACTTTGGCTTCAAAATCGTTGGTAATGGAAAGCCCGATGTTACTGGCAAAATCTTTACTGGGAGCGCCAAAAAGAGTGCCCTCAAATTTGGAATACTCGACAATACGCTCGTCTGCCCCTGAAGTTTCGGGAATGAGATAGGTATCGTAAAAGTCATCAAAAGAAGGGGTGATAGAATAGCTTAGAGAGGGCTTGACGACGTGTCGTATGGCTTGGACCTTTTTCCCTTTCCCAAAATCGAACATTCCGTAGAGGGTGGTTCCCATACTGGCACTGAAATTATAGGTGCGGTAGCTGTCAAAACCGCGAACGGTATCGGTGACCACCTCTCTTTGGTTGGGATCGTACGATTTTTTATAAGTATTGAACACCCAGTTTTCTTCGTAGTTTGTTCCCGTGCTGATGCTGAGGTATTTGAAGAGTTTGAAGTTGGTACTGATCGGGATGCGGTGTTGAAATCCGGTACGCGCTTCTTGAAACATTTTGGGCTTTAAAAAATCGGCATCAGTGGTGCGATAACGATTTTCGCCTTTTAAGTCGTACTGAAAATTGATGTTTTGAAAAATACCTCTTTTGGTTCCGTTTTTAGGGGCAAATGGATAAATCCTAGACATACTGGCCGTTAGTGTGGGCAAGGTCATGTTGATTTCCTCGGTGTTCGTATTTTGGTTGTGGGTAGCGGTGACGCTGAAACGGAACTCCGGATCCCCCGGAAAGGTTTTTGAGTAGGAGACCGATGAGCTCAAGTTGTTGTTTAAGAAGTTTCCTGAGTTTTCTTCGTTGACACTCTCCCGATAATATTTACTGCTTCCCAAGTTTACGCTAGCTGAAAACCTGGAGTTGGGATTGGCCTTGGCATCTTGTTGATGACTCCATCGGACGTTGTAGATCGAGCTTTCAGAAAAATCGGGGAAGCCCCGCTCACTGGTCATTAATTTTTCCAGTCGGAAGCTGAAATTTCCATTGTATCTATAGCGGTTGGCATAATTGGTCTGTAGGTTGATTCCATAACTGCCGTTACTGTAGTAGTCTCCTAGTGTGGTTAAGTCTACATAATCGTTGATGGCAAAATAATATCCGCCATTTTGCAGGGAGTAGCCCCGGTCTCTATCGTTACCGATAGAAGGGATGATGAATCCCGAGTGGCGTTTTTCAGACATGGGAAAAAAGCCGAAGGGCAGACCGATGGGGGTGGGTACTTCGGCAATATACATATTGACCAATCCCGAAACTACTTTTTCGCCCGGTATAAATTTGACCTTTCGCGCGTAGAAATAATATTCAGGGTTGTCTACGTCCTCAGAAGTGGTGAATTTGACCCTATTCATAAAATAGACCGAGTCGTTTTCCCGTTTGGTTACGGCCCCTTTTATTTTGAATTCGCCTTCTTCAGTACGGGATTCATAGACGAGCGCTTTTTTGGTGTCAATGTTAAACCGAATACTGTCGGGTTCCACTTTTCGATTTCCTTGGACAAAAACCGGCCTTTGGGTATAGTTGCCGACAGAGTCAGGAATCCCATAGGCATAGACCTCACGCTTTTTATTGTCCAAGATAATTTTTCCGGCCTCTAAGGACATATCGCCGTATTCTATACGCGCTTCGTTGTAGAGATATACTTTTTGCGCTTTTAAATCGTTTTTAATTCTATCTTTAGCAGACTGCTTGATGTTGTGTTGCAGGAGTTCTTTTTTGGGAGGTGTTTTGGCCAACTGCGTGGAGTCTTGAATGATGAGCCCTGACAGTGAGTCAATCGGAAATAAGAAAGTGGTATTCTTGGATTGAAGGGTGTCGTTTTGTTGAGGAATGTTTATTTTTGAATTCGGGTTTACTTCTTGAGCAGAAGCCAATTTCGAGCAGAAGAAAGCTACAATACAAATAAGGAGTATGTAAAGGTTTTTGGTTTGCAATGCTCTGGAACTATTTGTAGTTGTGGCTTGGTTTTTGCGAATCCAAAATTACATATAATTTTTAAAGACCGTCTTAGAATTACTTAAAATTGAGATAATAATGGAGCATTGTTTATCTGGGAATTATAGCTGTAAATCAAAATTTATAGTCATTTTCTTTTTGATTCTTCCTTTTTTTCAGACTTCCTATGCACAAAATAATAAGCACAATGCCTTTGTGGTTGTCTTGGATGCTGGTCATGGAGGGAAAGACCCCGGAAATATGGGCAATGGGTTCAAAGAAAAAGAAATTGCCCTGCAGATTGTCTTGAACATTGGAAAGGAGCTGGATAAACACCCGGGAGTTCAGGTTCTTTATACCCGTACCAAAGACGTTTTTGTCACCTTGAAGGATCGGGCTGAAATTGCAAATGATGCCAAAGCGGATCTTTTTGTCTCGGTGCATTTAAATGCTTTTAGGACAGGGACGCCACATGGAGCGGAAACCTATGTGTTGGGAACTTACCGAAACAAGGATAATTTAGATGTGGCCATGCGGGAGAACTCTGTAATTTACCTGGAGGACGATTATGAAGAAACCTATGACGGCTTTGACCCAAAATCTCCGGAGTCCTATATCGGGATGACCTTGATGCAAGAAGAATATCTTGACCAGAGCATCGTCTTAGCTGATTTTGTTCAACACGAATTTACTACGCGTTTGAAACGCTACAATCGCGGGGTAAAAAAGGCGGGTTTTTTGGTGCTGCGGGAGACCTATATGCCCAGTGTGTTGATTGAAACAGGGTTTTTAACTAATCTTTCAGAAGGTCGATACCTCAATGCCGCTTCGGGGCAACAAGCAATGGCCAAGGCCATTTCAGATGGAATTGTGCGGTATAAGAACACCTTGAACTTAGAAGATATAACCAAGGGCTTACCCGTAACGACCGATGTTGCAGATAACACGAGCAAGGTGACTTATAGGATACAAGTGGCAACCAGTCGCCGGAATTTAAAAACGCTTCCTCAGAACTTTAAGGGGCTCCGGGATATAGAAAAAGAAAGGGAAGGGGAGGTGTTTCGCTATTATTACGGAAACACCACAGACCCTGGTCAAGCCCGAGATTTTTTAAACGAAGTTAAGAAGGCGGGGTATCACGATGCTTTTGTGGTTAAAGTGGAGGACGGACAAAAATGATCTTTCTTTGCCTTTACTCCGCTTAAAAGGTGTCCACGTCGACAAGAAGTCGTTATTTCGATTTAATTTAAATTAATTGGGCGTTGAGTAAGTTCGTCTAATAATCCTTAGATTTGTTCCAAACTAAAAGAGTATAAAGTTGAAAGTATCGCGAGAAGTGAAAACGGGGATTTTGGCTGTGGTGGCTATCGCCTTGGTTATTTATGGTTATAACTTTATGAGAGGACAGAATATTTTTGATTCCAACAGGAATTTCTATGCCGTTTACGACAATGTAGATGGCCTGTCGAGCTCAGCAGATGTGACCATAAATGGCTTAAAAGTGGGAAGTGTTTCTAAAATCGGGTTTCTCGATAAAAAAGGAAAGATTTTAGTTGAGTTTAATGTCAACAACAATTTTCAATTTTCCAATACCAGTAAAGCGGTTATCTACAGCAATGGGCTGATCGGAGGGAAAGCCATTAAAATTGATCCGAGATACGAAGGTCGAATGGCTAAATCCGGAGATACCTTAACCAGTACAACGGAACTGGAGTTGATGGAAAGTCTTTCTCAACGGGTGGAACCTTTGGAACAAAAAATTGAGAGTGCCATTACCGGGATAGACTCTTTGGTCCAAGGGTTAAATCAAGTCATCGATGAAGATGGGAAACAGAACTTGAAGGAAGCGCTGGCTCATCTCAATGTGACCATGGCACATTTGAATCACACCACGGGGGAGATCGATAAGGTACTCTCTAAGAATGCCGATAAACTGGATAGGATGATCGTCAATTTGGATCATACCACTCAAAACTTTAGTAATTTTTCAGATTCCTTGGCACAAATCGAGGTCAAACCACTTCTGCATAAAGTGGATGGGATTTTGGCAGATTTTAATCGAGTAAGCGCCAAATTGAGTGCGGGAGAAGGTACCATGGGAAAACTTTTTGACGATGAGTCGGTGTATGATAACTTGGATGCGGCTACCCGTGAGCTTGAAGAGCTGATCCGCGATATCAAGCTGCACCCTGGACGTTATGTGAATTTAAAATTTTCCATTTTTGGAGGTAAAAATAAAGACATTCCTTACCAAGAGGTGAAGGATTAGGCCCAACTAAAAAAGTTGAATATGAATTATTTACCGCAATTGTTATTTGTTTTGGCCTTTGCTTTTGCAATAGGTTTCTTTGTTCGTAATATTCGGCGAATGATTCGTAATATCAAATTGGGAAAATCCATCGATCGGAGTGATCAACCCAGAAAGCGATGGGCTCATATGGCGAGAATCGCTTTGGGGCAATCCAAGATGGTGGTTCGTCCAGTTGCGGGGATCATGCATATTTTTGTCTATGTGGGTTTTATACTGATCAATATTGAAATCATTGAAATCGTTATTGATGGTATTTTTGGAACCCATCGGATTTTTGCCTCACCTCTAGGAGGGTTCTACAGCTTTTTAATCGGATTCTTTGAGGTTCTAGCCTTCTTGGTTATTGTGGGAATCGTTGTGTTTTGGCTGCGGAGGAATGTGATCAAGATCAAACGTTTTTGGGCTAGGGAAATGAAAGGTTGGCCTAAGAACGATGCCAATTATATTTTGTATATGGAGGTGATTCTGATGAGTTTGTTTTTGGTGATGAATGCGACCGATCATCAACTCCAGCTTATGGAATACGGGCACTATGCCAAGGCAGGCGGTGTGGTAGGGGCTTTCCCAGTGAGTGACTTGATTCGACCTTTGTTTGAAAACGTCAGTGTGACTACGCTGGCTCTGATCGAGCGTAGTGCGTGGTGGTTGCACATTATGGGAATTCTGTTTTTCTTGAACTATTTGTATTACTCTAAGCACTTGCATATTCTATTGGCTTTTCCCAATACCTATTTTGCAAAATTAACGCCCAGAGGGAAGTTTCCGAATTTACCTGCTGTCACCAAAGAGGTGGAGCTCATGATGGATCCCAATGCAGATCCTTATGCGGATTCGGAGGGGCAAGAGGAGGGGGAACCCGAACAGTTTGGCGCAAAAGATGTGACTGATTTGAATCGGGTTCAATTGCTGAATGCATATGCCTGTACAGAATGTGGGCGTTGTACATCTGTTTGCCCGGCTAACCGCTCGGGAAAATTGTTGTCTCCCCGTAAAATTATGATGGACACCCGAGATCGATTGGAGGAAGTCGGAGAAATTATTGATCGAGAGGGTAGCTTTAAAGAGGATGGAAAATCTCTGTTGTACGATTATATCTTACCGGAAGAGCTTTGGGCCTGTACTTCTTGTAATGCCTGCGTAGAAGTTTGTCCGATCGAAATCGACCCGCTGTCTATTATTATGGATATGCGACAATACCTGGTCATGGAAAAAAGTGAAGCCCCCAAAGAGCTGAACATTATGATGACCAATATTGAAAACAATGGAGCACCATGGCCGTATAGCCAACAGGATCGCTTGAATTGGGCAAAGGAAGAAGAAGATGCGTAGGAACAACCCCCTATAAGGAAGCCGTTATTCTTCTTTGTAGTGGCGTACTAAATTAAAGGTGGAACCGTCCATATCTTCGGGAGTCGGGTTCTGGGCAAATCTTGAAAAGAGTGTGGCAGCTAGCTGTTTGCCATATTCCACGCCCCATTGGTCAAAGCTGAAAATATTCCAGATAAGGCCTTCTACAAATATTTTATGTTCATAGAGCGCGATTAGACTGCCCAAGGTTTTGGGCGTCAATTGATCGATCAGTAAAGTGGTACTGGGTTTATTGCCCCTAAATTCTTTAAAGGCCCACAAGGGAAAAGCTTGACAATCGCCAGATTGATCTTTCACCTCTTGCTGAACCTGCGCTTTTGTTTTTCCCTTCAGAAGGGCTTCGGTTTGCGCCATAAAATTAGCCATTAAAAGGTCGTGGCTTTTAGTGTTGTTGTGTAAGGGCTTTTTAAAACCAATAAAATCGCAGGGAACAAGCTTGGTGCCCTGATGCAGCAGTTGAAAAAAGGCATGCTGTGCATTTGTACCCGTTGCTCCCCAGATGATACTACCGGTTTGATAGGGAATGGGCACTCCTGCTCTGGAAGTGCTTTTTCCATTACTTTCCATAACAGCTTGTTGTAAGTAAGGAACTAATAGCGAGAGGTAATGGGAATAGGGAAGAATGGCCTGGGATTCGCAACGGAAGAAATTATTGTACCATACGCTGAGCAGGGCGAGGATTACCGGAATATTCTCTTTGAAAGTTGTGGATTCAAAATGCTCATCCATCTGCCGGGCGCCCTCCAAAAATTTATTAAAGTTGGAAAAACCTATATAGAGACAGAGCGAAAGACCGACTGTACTCCATATGGAAAAGCGCCCACCTACCCAATCCCACATGGGGAGAATATTTTCGTAGGAGATGCCCATTTGCTGTGCTGCAACGCTATTGGAGGTCACTGCTACAAAATGTTTTTTGAGGTTCTCTTTGGATGTGGCTTTTAAAAACCAGTCTTGTAGTATTTTCGCATTGCTCATCGTTTCCACGGTGCGAAAACTCTTGGAGACCACGATGACCAAGGTGGTTTCAGGTATGATCTTTTTTAGGATTTCCGCGCTCTGATCCCCATCCACATTAGAGAGAAAGTGGATTTTTAGGGTATTGTCGTGGTAATGCTGGAGTGCTTCCACAGTCATACGAGGCCCGAGATCACTTCCTCCGATACCGATGTTGACGATATCGGTGATTTTTTTTCCTGAAAACCCGCGCCACTCGCCGGTGCGAATATCCGAAGACAGTTTTTCCATTTTGGAAAGTGCTTGTTGGACTTCTTCTGGTTTGTTTTTTTTTCGCAAAGCGGTATGCAGAACGGCCCGGTTTTCTGTTTGGTTAATGGCTTCTCCACTGAATAACTTGTGGATGGCCTCTTCCAGTTTGACCTCCCGGGCAAGTTGAAGCAATAGTTTTAGGGTTTCTTCGGTAAGCCGATTTTTAGAGTAATCGACATAGAACTCCTTCCACTGTATGGAAAACTGCTTAGCCCGATTTGGATGTTGAGAAAACCAGGTTTTCATTTCTTGATTCTTTAAGGAATCAACGTGTTTTTCGAGTTTTTTCCAGGCAGAGGTTTTTGTAGGATTTATTGTGGCTAGTCCCATAGATTAAGCAAATGGTTTTTTCATGAGTAAGGTGTGGAGCTGTTTCATTCCCACGGTGGCTTTTTCAGCGATGACCTTTATCCTTTGTAAAGGAGGCTGCTGAGGGTGAGGATCAATATAGTAAATGGGGCATTGAGCTGGAGCATAATGCATCAAATTTGCGGCCGGATATACTTGGAGAGAGGTGCCAATGATTAACAACACATCCGCTTCTCGGACGTGAGCAATGGCTTGGTCCAGCTCCGGTACGGCTTCCCCAAACCATACAATATGTGGCCGTAATTGCGCGTGGTCCGGGCCCTTGTCTCCCCAATGTAGATCCTTTTCCCAAAAGAGAATCAACTCGGGCGTTTTTTCACTCCGCACTTTTAGGAGCTCGCCATGCAGATGAAGTACGTGCTGACTCCCGGCTTGTTCGTGTAGATT
>JAJYSO010000044.1 GCA_021793535.1 Bacteroidota bacterium
GAAATCTACTATACTAAGTCCACCAGTAATTGATTTTCCTTTTTTGGCTTCCATGGGCATACTTTGTTTTGCGCGGAATAATGGGGGTAAGTCTTGGTAGAGGGTAGATACAATACAGTGTTTCTTGATTCTCCCTGATTTCTGTTTGAGACTAACCGTTGATTCTAGTCTGCTTAAAAAACTGCCTTTCATCACTTTTTACTACAAAATCTTGTGCTTCTTTCTACGATCTGAAAGGGGAAGCTGTTTTTCTGTGCACAGTTGTGAAATATTTAATTATATTTAGCTCCTAACTTCTTTTGTATTTATTGAAGAGGTAAGCGATAAGGTACCCTGATTCGAAAGAGGAAAGAAGATTCGAACTCGACTATTTTGACTGCCAAAACACATTGTGAAGAGAGACTAAAAACCGTTATCTAATGCAAAAAAATGAAGATACTCAGCTTGCCCGGTCTTTTGGATTAGGGATGGCTATTATTCTAATTATAAGTTCCATTATAGGCTCTGGGGTTTTTAAAAAAGTAGGCCCCATGGCTGAGGTTCTGGGGTCTTCGAGACTTGTTATTTGGGCATGGGTGCTTGCTGGAGTGGTAGTGCTTGCCGGGGTAGTTGGTGTGGCGGAGTTGACTTCTGTTTTTCCGGATTCTGGAGGGCCTTATGCGTGGTTTGAACGAATCTATGGCAAGATGTTGTCCTTTCTATACGGATGGTCTTGTTTTACAGTTATTCAGACGGCTGCATTGGCTTCTGTTGCATATGTTTTTGCTGGAGCAGTCAATACTTTTCTTCCGTTACCTCATCTTTCTGCGGAATGGGAGGCTTGGTCGATTCTGGGTATTCATTTTTTGGATAATATTGGGGCTAAAATAGTGACTTGTTTAGCCATTATTGGACTGACCTTGGCCAATATAAGAGGTGCTAAGAATGGAGGAATCATCAGTACGATATTTACCTTGTTAATCGTACTGGCCATTGTCTATGTGATCGGGGCGGCCTTTGGGGGAAGCGTGGGGAGTTGGGAGACGTTTGATACTCATACGACAGCATTTCCCAAAGATGGGTTTACGATTTCTGCCTTTATAATTGCCATGTTTATTGCTGTACGGCATGCTTTTTTTGCCTTTGAAGGTTGGATGGCCTTGGGGTTTATAGGCGAAGAAGTAAAAGATCCGGAGCGGAATATGCCCAAGGCACTCATTTATGGGATTTTGGGTATTATGTTGATTTATGTGGCTATTAATATGGCCTATTTATACGTGATGCCGATCAATGATATGGTGAATAAACTGGCTGCAGATGAAAATAATATTGCGGCAGTGTTGGTGATTGATGCCATTTTTGGAGATGGCGGCGCCTATCTGATTAGCGGGATGATTCTCATCTCCACTTTTGGGTGTACGAATGCGACGATTTTGATGTCCGGTCGCGTATATTATGCCATGGCTCGAGAAGGCTGGTTTTTCAAGTCTGCCGGTAAAGTTCATAAAAAATATAAAACTCCGCATATTTCTTTGATTTATCAGTGTGTTTGGGCCTGTCTTTTGGTTTTTTCGGGTTCTTTTGATTTATTGTCAGATCTGGTAGTTATTGCCGCTTTTGCTTTTTACGGTTTGATTGTGGTAGGGGTCATTGTTTTGCGTGTGAAGCGACCGGATTTAGAACGTCCTTACAAAGCTTTTGGTTACCCATTTGTTCCCGCTTTTTTTGGCCTCTTTTGTGTGGTTTTGCTCATCGTTTCTTTTATTGAATCTCCTGGAAAGGGAATAGCAGGATTGGTCTTGATTTTTTCAGGCCTACCATTTTACTACTTTTGGAAGAATAAAAATCAACATCCCGACCTGTTGGAAGTGGGGGAGCAAGTGGAGAAAGATAAAATCGAGTAGATTTTTTCGCGAGTGCATTCCTGTATAGGGCGGGTTTATATCATTTCGTTACAGCAGGTGTGTCAATCTATTGATGACTTCTTGTTTGAAAGGAATAAAATCATATTTGTAACCCACTTGTAATAAGATAGTTGAGGTAATCTTAGTCCTGGTATATTTATAGGCATTATTTCTCTATAATATATAAATAAAAAGACTATATTTGCGCCGAAATTTTAGATGATATAAAGATAGTATTTAATTAAATCCAAAATTAAGAATGGCTATAGGAAAAGGTAAGATTTCTCAAATAATCGGGCCTGTTATCGATGTTGAATTCGACACTGCCGATGGTACAGAATTACCAAGGATATACGATTCATTGCATGTCAAAAGACCTGATGGTTCTACCTTGGTGCTTGAAGTGCAATCTCATACCGGTGAAAACATTGTCAGAACCATTGCGATGGACTCTGCAGACGGACTAAGCAGAGGGGATGAAGTTGTTGCCACAGGAGCCCCCATTCAAATGCCAATCGGACATAATATTTATGGAAGGTTATTCAATGTGACCGGGGATCCGATTGATGGGATGGAAGCTTTACCCAAAGAAGGAACAAACGGATTGCCTATTCATAGGGCGGCACCAAAATTTGAAGACCTTTCCGTTTCAACAGAGGTTTTGTTTACGGGAATTAAAGTGATTGACCTAATTGAACCCTATGCCAAAGGAGGGAAAATTGGACTCTTTGGAGGCGCAGGTGTAGGGAAGACCGTATTGATTCAAGAGCTGATTAACAATATTGCAAAAGGACACGGTGGGTTGTCTGTTTTTGCGGGCGTTGGAGAACGTACAAGAGAAGGAAATGACCTGCTTCGAGAAATGTTGGAGTCTGGCATTATCAAATACGGTGATGATTTCCTTAAATCCATGGAAGAAGGGGGCTGGGATCTGCAAAAAGTGGATAAAGAGGCCATGAAGGATTCCAAAGCTACTTTTGTCTTTGGTCAAATGAACGAGCCTCCAGGTGCGCGTGCTCGAGTGGCTCTTTCTGGATTGACCATTGCTGAATATTTCCGGGATGGGGCGGGAGATGGACAAGGTAAGGATGTGTTGTTTTTTGTGGATAATATTTTCCGTTTTACCCAAGCAGGGTCGGAAGTTTCTGCGCTTTTAGGACGTATGCCTTCTGCGGTAGGGTATCAACCTACCTTAGCAACCGAAATGGGGGCGATGCAGGAGCGTATTACCTCTACTAAAAAAGGATCCATTACATCGGTTCAAGCGGTTTACGTGCCGGCAGATGATTTGACGGACCCTGCTCCGGCAACTACTTTTGCGCATTTGGATGCCACTACTGTATTGTCTAGAAAAATTGCGGAATTGGGTATTTACCCCGCAGTGGATCCCTTGGAATCCTCTTCTCGTATTTTGGAGCCTAGTGTAATTGGTAAAGAGCATTACCAGTGTGCGCAGCGCGTGAAAGAGCTGTTGCAACATTATAAGGAATTGCAAGATATTATTGCCATCTTGGGGATGGAAGAATTGTCTGAGGAGGACAAGCTGGCTGTTGGACGGGCACGACGTGTACAACGCTTTTTATCTCAACCTTTCCATGTAGCAGAGCAATTTACGGGCTTGAAGGGAGTCTTGGTCGATATCAAAGACACCATTAAGGGCTTTAACATGATTATGGATGGCGAATTGGATCATTTACCTGAAGCGGCTTTCAACTTAAAAGGGACCATTGAAGAGGCTATCGAAGCAGGGGAAGAAATGATTGCACAATCTAATTAATATAAGTGATTTAACATGCAATTAGAAGTAGTTAGCCCCGAACGAGTACTGTTGAAAGGAGAAGCTAAATCTGTTGTCCTTCCAGGAGTCGATGGTAAGTTTCAAATCCTCAATCATCACGCTCCCATCATTTCTATTTTAGCCGAAGGGAAATTACGGATTGAGATGGTCGAAGACTTGGATAAGAAATTCGCGGCCAATTTTGAAAAGCTCAATGGGAAAGAGGTAGAGATTCCTATTTCAGGAGGTGTGCTGGAGATGAATAACAACAAAGCCATTATTCTGATTGATTAGTTGATAAGGACTAAGACGTCCTTTTGAAAATATAGGGATATACCCCAAACAAAGAAACCGTTTCACTAAAATTGAGGCGGTTTTTTTGTGTTCCTACTCTGTTTTCCTATGGATCCATAGGAAGAGAAAATGTACGGTTTTAAGGTTGTGGAGAGGAGTCACAATACTCTGCTAAAACTCTAGGAGGTCGAAAAAATATCATTACCTTAGGGGGACCTATTTACCAAGGTATCATTAGATGAATTTGTAAATGAGTTATATTGATTATTATAAGGTTTTGGGAGTGAGTCGTTCTGCGACTTCCGATGAAATTAAGAAAGCGTATCGTAAAAAAGCACGGAAGCTCCATCCCGATCTGAATCCTGATGACAAAGAAGCACAGCGGAAATTTCAAGAATTGAATGAAGCAAATAAGGTGCTTAGCGATCCTGAGAAACGAAAAAAATACGATCAATACGGCGCAAATTGGGAACATGCTGAGCACTATGATCAAGCACAGCAGCAGCGTGCGGGACGGCGTGCACATGCCGATCAACAACAGGCCTATTCTGGCAGTTATGATGAGGATACTTTTTCTGATTTTTTCGAACAGATGTTTGGGGCGTCAGCCCGTCAGTATGGTCGTGGACAAACGTCGTATTTTAAAGGTCAAGATTACCATGCTGAATTAAGGGTGCCGTTGAGCGGGATCTATAGAGACCAACAGCAGACCCTGACCGTTAATGGAAAGAAAATTCGATTAACCATACCCGCGGGAGTGGAGAATGGTCAGAAAATTAGAATTAAAGGCCAAGGAGGACCCGGGGTGCAGGATGGCCCTCATGGAGATTTATACCTTACATTCTTTGTGGAGAATGATACCGATTTTAAACGGGAAGGTGAAAACCTGTATAAAGAGGTAGCGATCGATTTGTACACGGCTATTTTGGGAGGAGAGATCCGGGTTCAGACTTTTGATGGCCTGGTGAAACTTAAAGTTAAACCAGGAACAGATTCTGGAGCTCAAGTCAAATTGAAAGGGAAAGGGTTTCCAAAATATAAAAAGAAAGGTGAGCTTGGAGACTTGTACTTAACCTATACGGTAAGGCTTCCCAAACACCTGTCCGCCAAAGAAAAGGAATTGTTTCACGAACTTAAACAATTGAGATCATGAAAGTAGAGGACTTGATTTCCACTGAAGATTTGTGTGTTCGTTACCAAGTAGAGCAGCAATTTATACGAGCTTTAGATGATAAAGGAATTATCGAGATAAAAAGGGTTGAACACCGAGAGTATATCCTTTTGGATCAGATCAATGAATTCGAACGTATGCGTAGGTTTTACTACGAGCTGCACTTGAATATGGAAAGTCTAGAAGTCGTGCGACATTTACTGGATAAAATAGAAGGATTACAGCTTGAGAAACAGCGTCTTTTGAATCGACTCAGGCGATACGAATAGGAGTGACCAGTATTTTTTTAGATTCCCGATCAAGATGGGAAAAGAAAGGCAGGAGGCAAATGGAGAGCAAAGGCCTGGAATCCGGCTTGTTTCCTTGCTTAAAATCATTCTAAATTGATTCAAAGCTTGAATTAAAGTTTGGCTTTAAAGAATTTCAAGGCTATTTTTGTTACAGAAATATTAATTAAACATTAAATTCAATGAGTGGATTTCTCAAAACTACTGTGGCCCGAAAATATGCTATGGGGCTTTCCGGCTTGTTTTTGGTTCTATATCTAGCCTTACACGTCACCGTCAATTTTATTTCGACGATCAGCCCGGATATTTATAATAAACTGTCCGAATTTATGGGGTATAACTTCATCGTTCAAGCCTTGCTTCAGCCTATTTTGGTGATCGGAGTGGTTTTTCACTTTGTGATGGCCTTTGTATTGGAGACCAACAATCGCAAAGCACGGCCGATAAAATATGTGAAATATAATCAACAGAGCAACACGACTTGGATGTCTCGAAATATGATCTACACGGGCGGTGTGGTTCTACTTTTTCTAGCCTTGCACATGTATGACTTTTTCTTCCCTGAAATTGGTCATAAGCTTGGAACTGGATACGACTCAGCCGTTGCACATGATTTCTATCATGAGGTATGGATTGCCTTCCAAGACCCCGTTCGATTAATACTCTATATAGTAGCTTTCATTTTCTTGATGTTACATTTATTGCATGGATTTTACGGTTCTTTTCAGTCGATTGGCTGGGGTGATAAACGTTCTGCGGCCATGAGGGGTTTTGCAAAATGGTATTCGGTTATCGTCCCTGTTTTGTTTATTTATATCGCCCTGTTTCATTATTTTGTTAAGCTATAATTTATTAGAATATGTCAATATTAAATGCTAAAGTCCCCGAAGGACCCATAGAGAAGAAGTGGGACAATCATAAAAATCATATACATTTGGTCAGCCCGGCCAATAAACGAAAGTTAGATGTCATTGTTGTAGGGACGGGATTGGCTGGAGGAAGTGCTGCAGCTAGTTTGGCTGAATTAGGTTACAATGTAAAGATATTCTTTTATCAAGATTCCCCTCGGCGAGCTCACTCTGTAGCTGCACAAGGAGGGATTAATGCCTCTAAGGATTACCAAGGAGATGGGGATACAGATTATCGCTTGTTTTATGACACGGCTAAAGGAGGAGATTACCGTTCAAGAGAGTCCAACACTTATAGATTGGCTCAACTTTCTGCTAATATCATCGATCAATGCGTGGCGCAAGGGGTCCCGTTTGCCAGGGAATATGGTGGGTTGCTGGATAACCGGTCCTTTGGAGGAGTTTTGGTTTCCCGTACATTTTATGCCCGAGGTCAGACAGGACAACAATTGTTGTTGGGGGCCTATGGAGCTTTGAACAGACAGATCAACCATGGGAAAATCCGTTCTTATGATCGCCATGAGATGATGGATTTGGTAGTTGTCGATGGAAAGGCTAGAGGAATTATTGCACGCAATATGGTGACTGGTGAGATCGAACGTCATTCGGCTCATGCTGTTGTTTTAGCCAGTGGGGGGTATGGTAATGTTTATTATTTGTCAACGAATGCAATGGGGAGTAATGTGATGGCTTCATGGCGAGCGCACCGAAGAGGAGCCTTTTTTGCAAACCCCTGTTATGTCCAAATTCACCCGACCTGTATTCCGGTTTCTGGAGATCATCAGTCAAAATTGACCTTGATGTCCGAATCTTTGCGTAACGACGGTCGAATTTGGGTGCCTAAGCGCAAAGAAGACGTAGAGAAATTAAGAAAAGGAGAATTGAAACCGAACGATATTAAAGAGGAAGATCGGGATTATTATCTCGAACGTAGATATCCTGCTTTTGGAAACTTAGTTCCTCGAGATGTGGCTTCTCGTGCGGCCAAAGAGCGTTGTGATGCAGGTTTTGGCGTAAATGCTACTGGAGAGGCAGTATTCTTAGATTTTAAATCGGCTATCGAGCGTTACGGAAAAGAAAAGGCATATTCTCTTGGACATCACAATCCTTCACATGAGGAAATTAGAACGTTAGGAAAAGAGGCGATAAAGGCCAAGTATGGTAACCTGTTTGAGATGTATGAAAGAATCACAGGGGAAAATGCATACGAAACCCCTTTTCAAATTTTTCCGGCGGTTCACTACACGATGGGGGGGCTATGGGTTGATTACAACTTGATGACGACTGTTCCGGGTTGTTATGCAATCGGGGAAGCAAATTTCTCTGATCATGGTGCAAACCGTTTAGGGGCATCGGCGATGATGCAGTGTTTGGCTGATGGTTATTTTGTGTTGCCCTATACCATTGGAGATTATTTGGCGAGTGAAATCAATACGGGTAAAATCCCAACGGATTCCAAGGAATTTGATGAAGCGGAAAAAGCGGTTCAGGATCGAATCGATTTCTTTATGAATAACAATGGAAAACATTCTGTTGATTATTTCCATAAGAAACTAGGAAAAATAATGTGGAACAATTGCGGGCTGGCTCGTAATGAAGCTGATTTAAAGAAAGGTCTTGAAGAGGTTGCTCAACTGCGAGAAGAATTCTGGAAAGAAGTCAAGGTTCCCGGAAAAGCCAATTCAAAGAATTCGGAGTTGGAAAAAGCCGGACGTGTTGCTGATTTCTTTGAGTTGGGTGAACTCATGCTTAAAGATGCTTTGGATCGTGATGAATCCTGTGGGTGTCATTTGCGAATTGAGCATGTTACCGAAGATGGAGAGGCGGAGCGTAATGATGAGGAATTCAAATATGTATCGGCCTATGAATTTCTTGAAGGAAAACCACCTCGTGAGGAAAAACTCCATAAAGAAGATTTGGAATTTGAAGCTATAGAACTTAAAACAAGGAATTACAAAGAAAGCTAAGAAAAAGACGAGTCCTTAGGTGGGGTTGCCAAATGGGTACCCGCCAGAGGAGTCAAGGAATATTCTAGGTTTATATTTTCAAAGACGTTGGAATATTCAAAGCTATAAACATAAAAACTATGAAATTAGATTTAAAAATATGGCGCCAAGAGAATAGACAAGCTAAAGGAAGGATGGTAGATTATACTATTGATGGTATTGAGCCGGATATGTCGTTTCTCGAAATGTTGGATATCTTAAATGAGCATTTAGTTGAGCAGGGAGAAGAGCCTGTGGAATTTGATCATGATTGTCGAGAGGGAATTTGTGGAATGTGTTCGTTACAGATTAATGGAGAGCCACATGGCCCTGGACGCCTAACAACAACTTGCCAGTTGTATATGCGTCACTTCCATGACGGCGATACCATTTATATCGAACCTTTCAGAGCGAAGGCATTCCCGATAGTAAAGGATTTAATTATCGACCGCTCCTCTTTTGATAGAATTCAACAAGCGGGAGGATATATTTCGGTAAATACTTCTGGTAATCCTGTGGATGCCAACTCCATTCCCATTGAAAAAGAAGAAGCGGATGCTGCGTTTGACTCGGCCACTTGTATCGGATGCGGTGCTTGTGTGGCAGCTTGTAGAAATGCGAGTGCGGCCTTATTTGTCGGTGCTAAATTGGCACAGTTTTCACATCTTCCTCAAGGGAAACCAGAGATGTCAAGACGAGCCAAAGCAATGGTGGAACAAATGGATGCAGAAGGATTTGGAAGCTGTACCAATACAGGTGCCTGTGAAGTGGTTTGTCCTAAGGGTATCAAATTGACCAATATTGCCACGATGAATCGTGAGTATGCTAAGGCTGTCTCCAA
>JAJYSO010000045.1 GCA_021793535.1 Bacteroidota bacterium
ATCTACACAATACAAAAAAACTAAAGCCCCTACAGAAATATGTAAGGGCTTAAGACTCAGTGTGACCTCGACAGGATTCAAACCTGTAACCTCTTGATCCGTAGTCAAGTGCTCTATTCAGTTAAGCTACGAGGCCTTATTTGGTCGGGTGCAAATATATAAAATTTCAAGAACTGAACCGCCTTTTTTTACTTTTTATTTGGGGGGTAATCACGCAGCACTTCTTTGGCTATCTTTTTAAAGAGTTGGGACCGTTCTTCGGGGGAAGTGTTCTTTTTTAATCGGGTTTCTGCTACTCCTTGCCAGTACAGAGTGTTGGAGGTTGCGTTGACCATTTCAATGGTAGTGTGCAGAATGCGTTTACTGCTGCTGATGGGGATGCCACTGGCAATGTTCCCTCCGACATGAGCGCCCATAGTGCCTATACTGATGCCGAGCCGGTTGGAAGCATTTTCTTTACTCACCTCTGTATAGAAGTTGACGATAAAATCTGCTTTTTGGCTGTAGGAAAAACCTTTTTCTTCGAGTGTTGATCGCAAGGCATTTTGTAGACGAGCCTGATCTAAAGTGTCCAGTCCTGTATCCATATTCGTATAGAAAGTAAAACGTTGGTATCGATTGAAATCAGTTGTTTCATCGTAATCGGTATAGACCTTTGGGGTCGCACAGGCCGATAAAAGGAGCAGCAAAATGAAAGAGTAAGATAGCGCTTTCATAAAGGGTGTAAAATTTGGTTAGAACAGGACGTTAATTGGCTGCTTCAATGGGTTCGTTTAAAATTTCCCATAAGCGGTCCTTTAAATTTTGCAAACCGGTTTGACTGACCGAAGAAATCAGCACAGCAGGTAGGTCTTTGAAGGAGTTTTTCAACTCCTCTTTCATCTCTGTGCGCAGCTCTTCGTCCATTAGATCACATTTGGAAATGGCCACTATTCTGGATTTATCCAAGAGCTGCGGGTTGTACCTCTTGAGCTCATCCAATAAAATGTCGTATTCCTTTTTGATGTCTTTGGTGTCGCAAGGAATGACAAAGAGAAGGGCAGAGTTGCGTTCGATATGCCTTAAAAAATAATGCCCCAAACCCTTTCCTTCTGCAGCACCTTCAATGATCCCGGGGATATCTGCCATAACAAAAGTCTGGTGGTCTCTGTTTTTTACAATTCCAAGATTTGGTTTTAGGGTGGTAAATTCATAATCGGCAATCTTTGGTTTGGCAGCAGTTAAAGCCGCTAATAAGGTAGACTTTCCGGCATTGGGAAATCCGACAAGCCCCACGTCGGCTAATACTTTTAACTCCAGGGTAATCTCTTTTTCCTCCCCCGGAAGTCCTGGTTGGGCATAGCGTGGTGTTTGACGGATTGAGGATTTAAAATGCCAGTTTCCTTTTCCTCCTTTTCCTCCCTTGGCGACAATTATTTCTTGGCCGTCATGGGTGATTTCGCCGATAATTTCTTGAGAATTGGTCTCTCGAATAACGGTGCCCAAAGGTACTTCTATCACCTGGCTTTCACCATCGGTTCCGAACTGTCGCTGTTTGGCGCCATTGCCCCCGTGTTCGGCTTTGATGTGGCGTTTAAAATTAAATTCATAGAGTGTCCAAAGGCCTTTGTGACCACGAACAATGATGTCTCCTCCTTTTCCTCCGTCCCCTCCGTCAGGCCCTCCTTTTTCGACAAATTTTTCCCGTCGAAGATGAGCAGAGCCTCTTCCGCCTTTGCCGGAAGTAACGTGGAGCTTGACGTAATCGATGAAGTTTCCGGTTTTCATAAACTTAAAATTACAAAATTAAATGGACAAAGAGCTGTATAGCATTTGCTTTATGAAAACGAATCGAAGCGATTGTGCTTATTTTACCTGATCAATAACCGCACTTAGTCGTGAGGTCACCTCGTCCAGGGTTCCCACCCCGTCTATTTCAAAAAATTTACCGGCTTTCTTGTAGTGTGTTTTAACAACTTCAGATTGGTCGTAATACACCTTCATTCGCTTGCGAATAATGTGTTCGTTGGCGTCGTCCACTCTCCCGGATGTTTTGCCGCGTTCTAATAAACGTTTGACCAAAATTTCATCATCTACCTTTAAGGCAAGCATGGCGTGGATTTCACTTCCTTTTTTCTCCAATAGGTTATCCAAGTCGTTGGCTTGTGCAGTGGTTCGGGGAAATCCGTCAAAAATAAAACCTTTGGAACTTTTGTTTTTTTCAACCTCTGAATGTAACATGTTGATGGTAACCTCATCTGGAACCAGCTGCCCTTCATCAATGTATTTCTTAGCGAGTTTTCCCAGCGGTGTTTCGTTTTTGATATTGTATCGAAAAACGTCGCCAGTGGATATGTGTTTAAGGTTGTATTTGTGTTCTAGTCTCTCTGCCTGCGTTCCTTTTCCTGCTCCAGGTAAGCCAAACAATATTAGGTTTATCATCAAATAATTTTTAATTTTTCTATCCCGGTTATTACAGCGGAATATAAAGAACAAGGGACAAATATAATGTTTTTTGTTTGTAAAGTTTAGGTGAATGCTTGGTAAAAGTCTATTTTTGTGAGTGTAGAAGTTGCAGTGTAAATTGAAATTTAATGCATAAAAGATGTCTTTATGGCGTCTTTATTCAATCATAAACAAGATGAAAAATTACTTTTCCTCTGATTTTAAATTAGGAATATTAGGAGGGGGGCAGCTGGGTAAAATGCTGCTTTATGAAACCCGGAAATACGATATCCAAACTTATGTGCTGGACCCTAGCGATCAGGCGCCCTGCAGGATTGCCTGCAATCACTTCCAACAAGGGGATTTGTTGGATTATCAAACGGTGTACGCTTTTGGAAAACAAGTGGATGTTTTGACCATTGAGATTGAAGCGGTAAATGTGGAGGCTCTGGCAACACTGGAAAAAGAAGGTGTGACGGTGTACCCTTCTAGCGATACCTTACGCAAGATACAAGACAAAGGAACCCAGAAAAAATTTTATGCCACCCATCATATCCCAACGGCCGATTTTCAAGTCTTTGAAGGAAAAGCCGACTTGTTGGCACATCTCAAGGCAGAGAAATGGGATTTTCCTTTTGTCTGGAAAAGCAGAAAGGGAGGCTATGACGGCCGGGGAGTATCCGTGGTTACAACAGCGGATGAGGTAGCACAACTTCCGGATACTCCTTGTTTGATCGAAAAGAAAATTCCTTTTAAAAATGAATTGGCCGTTATTGTAGCCCGAAACCCTTCCGGAGAGGTGAAAACTTTTCCGGTGGTGGAGATGGAGTTTCACCCGGTGGCCAACCAAGTGGAATATGTCATCTGTCCGGCACGCATCGAGTCTGCGGTCTCGACTAAAGCCAGAGCAGTTGCTCAACAGGTAGCAACAGCATTTGAACATGTGGGGCTACTCGCTGTGGAAATGTTTCAGACTCAAGAGGACAATATCTTGGTCAATGAAGTGGCTCCGCGTCCACATAATAGCGGTCATTACAGTATTGAAGCGGCGTATACCAGCCAGTTTGAGCAGGATTTAAGAGCTATTTTGGATTTGCCCTTGGGCAATACCGACAGCAAAGTTGGAGGGGTAATGGTCAATCTTGTGGGAGCTGAAGATTATCAGGGTCCTGTGCACTATGAGAATATGGATAAAATTTTGAGTTTACCAGGAGTAATTCCTCATATCTATGGAAAAGCAGAGACCCGTCCTTTTCGAAAGATGGGACACGTCACGATCGTGGATAAAGATTTGAACGAAGCGCGAAGAATCGCAGAAAAAGTGAAAGGAATGGTTCGTGTGGTGAGCTTGTAACCCGGAATTTGTATTTTTGAAAAATCAGGTATGGTTTTAGTTTATGTACAAAAGCGTAGCCCGAGAATAACCTATATCTTTAAACAGTTAATGGGGAGGATATTGGGGTTGAATCTTGAGTTCACTTCGAAGATTGAGGAATTTATCGCTTTTAAAGGGATTAAGTTTTCCTATGGAGAAAAGCGGATGGGGAATGAACTGTTTGTTAAGTCACACGGCTTATTGGACGAGCAAGGAATTGTAAAGATGGATATCCCGGTATCCTTTTGGGGAGAAGTCCCCGCCTTTTTCTTTGTGGGAGAAGAGAGCGACCTTCCTTATGATATTTTTTCGGCGGCTTTTTACCTGCTTTCTCGATATGAAGAATACTTGCCGCACAAAAAGGATGAATACGGGCGTTTTCCTTATGCAGAGAGTTTATCCTTTAAAAACAATTTTTTGAAAATTCCGGTAGTGGATTTATGGGCCTATAAATTTAAAGACCTTTTAAAACAAGAGTTCCCGGGGAATGATTTTCCGACTCGGAAATTTAAGGCCAAGAACATTATGGCAGTGGCAGAGCTCTTCAGGTATAAGGAGAAAGGAGTGGTACGCAATGTCGGAGGGGGGTTGAGGGATTTTTTTCAACTGCGTTTCAAGGCAATTTTTAATCGATTAAAAACCCAACTAGCACTGGCCAATGATCCTTTTGATGTGTATAATGAAGTATTGCGATTCAGCAAGCAAAATAAGATTTCATGGGAATTTATGTTCCAATTGAGCGACTATTCCTCGCGTTGTAACAATATTGGGCATAATAATTTAAAGTATCACAGCATGATTAAATCCATGGGGGACTATGGAGCTGTGGGATTGCTTCTAGGGTACGAGGCACTGCACGACAAACAGACCTTGCTTAAGGAAAAGAAACGCTGGGAGGAAATTGTCAACCGGGATTTAGAGAGGGCATTGAGTGTCTTGTATGGAATAAATTTACCGGATTTGTACAACAATTACGATACCTTGGAAATTGCCCATGACTATTCGATGGGATATCCTTCTCGAATTGGCTTTAGGGCAGGAACCTGTACGAGTTTTCTATATTACGATTTAAATCTAGAGCGTATTTCACCTTTGCTGATCCATCCGGCAGCCATCAACAGCACGGCTTTTGAATACAGCTCCTTTTTTGAGATTAAAACGGTTTTAGACCGGGTTCGAAAACAGGTAAAAGCGGTGGATGGTGAACTTTTGATGATTTATAAGAATTCGGATTTTGTCGAGGGCCAACGCCGGGATAAATTTTTTCAAATTATAGAGCGCATGAACAATGATGAGGGACATTAAAGATATATTTTTTGATTTAGATGGAACCTTATGGGATTTTAAAGAGAATAGCCGAAAAGCTTTTTACTCGGTTTTTCAAGAATATGAGGTTCCGGTTTCTATGGCGGAATTTTTTGAAGCCTATACCCCGATAAATCAGTATTATTGGGATCAATACAGACGACAGTTGATTACTCATGAAGACCTAAATGCCCGGCGCTTCCAAGAAACTTTTTCGCGTTTAAAGATTGAGCGCAGTAAGGATTGGTTAAATCAATTTCGCCATGCTTATCTGGAGGGTTTGTCGAATACAGAGACCTTGTTTCCCCGTACGTTGGAGACGTTAAACTACCTCAAAAAGCGCTATAGCCTCCACATTATCACGGACGGCTTTTCACAAATTCAGAAAGGAAAATTAAAACGATCTGGAATTTATTCGTATTTTCAAACCATGACTTTTTCGGATGAGGCGGGAGTGACCAAACCCCATCCAGGTATTTTTGAGATGGCCTTAAACCGTGCCGGAGCACAGGCTAAGCAGAGCTTGATGGTCGGTGATCATCTGGAATTTGACATCAAGGGAGCAAAGGATTTTGGGCTCAAGACGATTCATTTTGCACCGGACCAAACACAAGAGCCGCAGCAAACGGAACGTATTTCATCGATTTTAGAACTAACAAAAATTTTGTAAATGAGAAAAATAGGATTGTTTTTAAGTGCACTGTTCTTTTTTTGTATAAGTGTTCAACTACAGGCACAAAGTACGCAAGCGAACGTGAGCCAACTCAATAATTACAAATACGTGGTAATCCCCATTCAATTTGACTTTCAAAGTGAAGAAAATCAGTATATGATCAATTCGAAGTTGAAGTATTTACTCAATCAACACGGGTTCACCACGTATATGGATGTAGAAGACCTTCCGTTGGATCTTCGAGCCAATAGCTGTTCTGCTTTGCATGCGGATTTAAAAAGTGATGCAGAAGGATTTTTAGCCATGCAGACCAAATTGCGCCTGCAATTGAAAGATTGCCGTAACCAAGTGGTTTTTGAGAGTCAAGAGGGTGTGAGCCGAGCAAAAGACTACAAAGATGGGTATTTGGAGGCCTTGGATGATCTCTTTGATTCTTCGTTTGCGAATGTTATCTATCAATACAACGGAACAGCACCGGAACAAAGCCCTGCAAGTGAAAAAACGGATGTGGTGAGTGAAACGCCAAAGGCTGTAGCCCAATTGGAGGGGTTAGCCTCGACAAAGGATCGAATCTACACTTTAGATGGAGGTACTGAGGCGTTTGGTGTCCATAAGATTGCGGCCGGTTATCTGTTGCTGAATGAGGCCACTGGAGATCGTATTGCCATGCTTAATGAAACGGATGAAAATACTATTCTTTACAATTCCAAAACCGTGAATGGGACGGCTACACTCAAAGAAGGTGGACGCATCATTAAAGTGGAATATTTTGATGCACAAAAAGGTGAGGTACAAACCTTGACGTACACGGAAAAGGAGTAGCTTTTCGCTGTTTTGTCGGTACAGTGCTTTTTAGTATCGGTATTTGTCTTTCCATCGCGTTTTTAAAAACTGGCGAATATTTTCTTCTCGCTTGTTGGCTCCCGGCTTAAATAAGGTGGTGGCCTGTATGGCTTCGGGAAGAAATTCTTGGGCGACAAAATGATCCTTATAGTGGTGTGCATATTGGTAATGCTCGCCGTAGCCCAAATCTTTCATCAGTTTGGTGGGGGCGTTGCGTATGGGAAGCGGCACAGAAAGGTCCCCAGTTTGTTGAACCAAGTGCTGCGCTTGGTTAATGGCTTCGTAACAGGAGTTGCTTTTGGGGGAAGTGGCTAGGTAAATTGTGCACTGACTCAAAATGATTCGGGATTCAGGAAACCCGACTGTATTGACAGCCTGAAATGTATTGTTGGCCATGATCAACGCTGTGGGATTAGCTAATCCGATGTCCTCACTGGCCAAAATAATCAATCGACGCGCAATAAATTTTACATCTTCTCCTCCTTCAATCATACGGGCCAACCAATAAACTGCAGCATTGGGATCACTGCCCCGTATGGATTTGATAAAAGCAGAAATAATGTCGTAGTGCTGATCGCCGGCTTTGTCGTAGCGAACGGTATTTTGCTGTACTTTTTGAGTGACCAAGGCATTGGTAATGACGATTTTATCGCTGTTTTCAGAGGTGATCAATAGCTCGAAGATGTTGAGCAGCTTTCGAGCATCTCCGCCGCTTAACCTCAAGAGCGCATCGGTCTCTTTAAGTTGAATATCCTTTTTGGATAGGAGCTCGTCCGTTTGAATGGCTTTTTGTAAGAGCGCTAATAAATCCGCTTTGCCAAAGGGCTCCAAAGTATATACTTGGCATCTTGATAGGAGGGCAGGAATGACTTCAAAACTGGGATTCTCTGTCGTGGCTCCAATGAGCGTAACCCAACCTTTTTCCACCGCACCTAATAAGGAGTCTTGTTGTGATTTACTGAACCGGTGGATCTCGTCGATAAACAAGATGGGGTTTTGCGTGGTAAAGAGCCCTTCCTGTCTTTTGGCACTTTGAATGACCTCTCGTACTTCTTTTACTCCGCTATTGATTGCGCTTAAGGTGTAGAAGGGGCGCTGGGTCTCGTGCGCAATAATGTTTGCTAAGGTGGTTTTGCCTACCCCTGGTGGGCCCCAAAGGATTAAAGAGGGGACCACATTATTTTTTAGTTGGGTACGCAGTGGTCCGTCCTTTCCCAGTAGATGTTTTTGACTGAGATAGTCGTCCAAAGTCTTCGGGCGCAATCGTTCGGCAAGAGGCTTGTTCATAGTGCTACAAAAATAGGATTTGGGGCGAAGAAAAACACTTTCCTTTGCATATTTTAAGTTTTGAGGAGGGTGTTTTGGTGACGCACCAGGTGTAAAGCGCGTTTTTTGGGCCTTTAAGCAGGTTTTTCCTTAGAAAAATACATTATTTTTACCGCCATGAACATTGCGATTGTTATTCTGAATTGGAATGGAAGGGACCTTTTGGAGCGGTTTTTGCCTTCGGTTGTCGAATTTTCCAAGGAAGCTACCCTCTATGTGGTGGACAATGCTTCAAGTGATGATTCTGTCGCTTACCTCAAGGCGCACTTTCCCTCGGTAAAGGTGATTGTACACACTCAAAACTGGGGTTTTGCGGAGGGCTATAACCGCGCTCTATTTTCCCTAGAGGAGGAACTCCTAGTTTTACTTAACAGTGATGTCGAGGTGACCAAAGGTTGGCTTTCTCCCCTTTTAAACCACTTTGAAAAGCATCCCGATACGGCAATTGCCCAGCCTAAAATACGGGATTATAAGCGTAAAACGCATTTTGAATATGCCGGAGCCGCGGGTGGATTTGTCGATCGCTTTGGGTTTCCATTTTGTAGAGGGCGTGTCATGAATACCTTGGAGCAGGACCAGGGACAATACGACAAGGATGGTCCTGTCTTTTGGGCTAGCGGGGCCTGTTTGGTTATACGCAATGCGGTTTATCGGGAGCTAGGCGGGATGGATGCACTGTATTTCGCTCACCAAGAAGAGATCGATTTGTGTTGGCGTGCCCATAACTTGGGATATCAGAGTTTTTACCTCTACCAGAGCACGGTATATCATTTGGGAGGGGCCACTTTGTCGGTGATGAGTCCTCAAAAAACTTTCCTGAATTTTAGAAACTCTTTGTTTAATTTAGTTAAAAATGCTCCGGGAAGAATGCTTTTTGGCATTATTCTTGTTAGACTTTGTCTGGATGGATGTGCCGGGATTAAATTTATCTTGGACGGGAAAATAAGCCATACATGGGCTGTCGTTCGAGCACATTTTAGTTTTTATGCACATTTAAGGACGCTTTATCATAGGCGAAAGCAATTTCCCGAGAAGCGAAAATATGCGGCCCTACGCAGTGTGGTATGGCAGTATTATGTGAGGAAGCGAAAGAAATTTACGGATTTAAGGGGATCCTTATGGTAACCAGAGATTATAAAATTTAAAAAAATATTGGAGTACGATAAGAATAA
>JAJYSO010000046.1 GCA_021793535.1 Bacteroidota bacterium
GTGTGGAATTATATGGCTTGGGCCATCCTTATCAAGGGATTGTGCACGTAATCGGCCCAGAATTGGGAATTACCCTTCCCGGACAGACCATTGTCTGTGGGGACAGCCATACCTCAACCCACGGCGCTTTTGGAGCCATCGCTTTTGGAATTGGCACCTCGCAAGTGGAACAAGTACTGGCCTCTCAATGTACGCTGCAGTACAAGCCCAAGAAAATGAAAATTTTGGTCAATGGGAAATTAGGCAAAGGAGTAGTGGCCAAAGACATTATTCTGCATATCATATCCGAGATATCGGCCTCTGGAGCCACCGGATACTTTGTCGAGTACGATGGAGATACCATTCATAACCTCAGCATGGAAGGTCGTATGACCATCTGTAACATGAGTATCGAAATGGGTGCTCGTGGCGGGATGATCGCCCCGGATCAAATCACCTACGACTATATCAAAGGCCGCAAATTCGCACCCAAAGGCGAAGAATGGGACAAGGCCCTTGCCTATTGGAAAACCCTGTATTCGGATAAAGATGCACCATTCGACAAGGTGCTGACTTTTGATGCTGCCGAGATCGAACCCATGATCACCTATGGTACCAATCCGGGAATGGGAATGGGAATCACCAAACAAATCCCCAAAATAGAGAGCATTCCCCAAAAAGAACAACACTCTTTTCAGAAAGCCTTGGACTATATGGCCGTTAAAGACGGACAAAGTTTACTGAATAAAAAAGTAGACTACGTATTTTTCGGAAGTTGTACCAATGCTCGGATTGAAGATTTACGGGCAGTTGCCGAATTCATCAAAGGCAAGAAAAAAGCAGATGACGTAGAAGTTTGGGTCGTTCCCGGTTCCACACAAGTGGCCAAACAGGCCCAAGAAGAAGGCCTAGTCGAGATCTTCAGCGCGGCGGGTATTCCGGTGCGCGGGGCCGGTTGTTCGGCTTGCTTGGGAATGAACGAGGATAAAATCCCGGCCGGAAAATACTGTGTCTCCACTTCCAATCGGAATTTCGAAGGCCGACAAGGTCCCAGATCCAGAACCTTTCTGGCCAGCCCGCTTACTGCGGCAGCGGCAGCCCTTACCGGTCGTATCGTAGATGTGAGAGAATATTTATAAACCCTTAGACAACCGTTATACTCCAGTGAAAACATTTAAAAAAATTACTTCGACAGTCGTTCCGCTTCAAGAAGAGAACGTAGATACCGACCAAATCATTCCGGCTCGTTTCTTAAAAGCCACCACACGAGAGGGATTCGGAAAAAACCTCTTCAGAGATTGGCGTTATAAGGACGATGACGAACAAAAGCCCAAAAAAGATTTCGTCTTAAACAATCCAAAGTACACCGGTGAAATTTTGGTTGCGGGAAAAAACTTCGGATGCGGGTCTTCCCGTGAACATGCGGCATGGGCACTAGTTGACTACGGATTTAGAGTGGTGGTCAGCAGCTTTTTTGCTGATATCTTTAAAAATAATGCCCTCAACAATCTCCTTCTTCCCATCAAAGTCTCGGATGACTTCTTGGATGAAATTTTCGAGTGGGCACAAAAGGACAACCACACCCAACTCCACGTCGATCTCGATAAGCAAACCATAACGATTCTGGCCACCCAAAGGACAGAAGCTTTTGAAATTGGGGCCTATAAAAAGGAATGCTTGATGAACGGATATGACGACATCGATTATTTATTGAACCAAATGGATCAAATTGAGGCTTTTGAAGCCCAATACAAATCTTAAAAAAACACTAATTTGGAAAAGAAAATTCTTGTTATTCCCGGCGATGGGATTGGTCAGGAAGTGACCACCTGGGGGAAAAAAGTACTGGAAGCAACCGCTAAAAAATACCAGCATCAATTTCATTTTGACCAAGCCCTTATGGGGCACGTGGCCATTGAAGCGACCGGGAACCCGCTTCCCGAGCAAACGCTCTCCAAAGCAAAAGACAGCGATGCCATACTCTTTGGAGCGATTGGACATGCCAAATACGACAATGATCCCTCGCTCAAGGTACGCCCCGAGCAAGGGCTTTTAAAAATGCGAAAAAGCCTAGGCCTGTATGCCAACATCCGCCCCATTCGATTATTCGATCAACTCTTGGGTGCTTCCAGTCTCAAACCTGAAATCTTAAAAGGAGCGGACATCCTGTTTTTCAGAGAGCTGACCGGAGATGTATACTTTGGTGAAAAGTTTAAAAAAGAAGATGGAAGCTACGCCTCGGACCTGATGAACTACCATGTTTTTGAGGTGGAGCGTATCGCCAGAAAGGCATTTGAAGCAGCCAAGACCAGGCGAAAGAAATTGTGTTCGGTGGACAAAGCCAATGTTCTGGAAACCTCACGCTTATGGCGCAATGTGGTTCAACGCATCGCCAAAGAGTACCCCGAAGTTGAAACCGAGCACATGTTCATTGACAATGCCGCCATGCAGCTGGTCAAAGACCCCAAGCGTTTTGATGTGGTGCTCACCGCGAACCTCTTCGGAGACATCCTCACCGATGAAGCCTCTCAGATTGCTGGCTCTATGGGAATGCTTGCCTCCGCCTCCATTGGCGATTCAGTAGGTTTCTATGAACCCATTCACGGCTCTGCCCACGATATTGCCGGAAAAGGTATTGCCAATCCCCTGGCCTCCATCTTGTCGGCAGCCTTGCTTTTGGACATCTCCTTTGGCTGCAAAGAAGAAGCTGAAAATATCATTCAGGCTGTGGAAAAAACACTACAAGAAGGGTATCGCAGCATAGACATCGCCGATAAAGAGACCGCTCCGGATAAAATTTTAAAAACAGAGCAAATGGGTCAAAAAGTATTGGAATACCTCTAGAACAAGATCGTTTTTCAAGCAGGGGAAGATTTCCTGCACGCCCCCGCTTTAATAAAATTTATTCGTAACTTATAGACTTTAAAAAAGCACTTTAATTTCACATCAATCTATTCAAATACCACACAACATGAACGATAAGAACCGTGTTTATATTTTTGATACCACCCTTAGAGACGGAGAGCAAGTTCCGGGTTGCCAACTCACAACCGTTGAAAAAGTAGAAATTGCAAAAGAACTGGAATTATTGGGTGTGGATATCATCGAAGCGGGTTTTCCCATCTCCAGCCCGGGTGATTTCAAAAGTGTAGAAGAGATTTCCAAAGCTGTTTCTTCCCCCGTCATCTGTGCCCTAACCCGTGCCAATGCAAAGGATATTGACGCCGCCGCGGCCTCTTTAAAATACGCCAAAAGAAAACGCATTCATACGGGCATCGGGGCTTCCGATATTCACATTAAATACAAGTTCAACAGTACCCGAGACAAAATATTGGAACGGGCCGTAGATGCCGTAAAATACGCCAAAAAACAGGTGGAAGATATCGAGTTTTATGCCGAGGATGCCGGCCGTGCGGACAACGAATATTTAGCACGGCTGATTGAAGCCGTCATTGCCGCCGGGGCAACCGTAGTCAATATCCCCGATACCAACGGCTATTGCCTTCCCGAACAATATGCCCACAAAATAGGCTATCTGGTCAACCATGTTTCCAACATCGATCAAGCCATCATTTCGGTCCACTGTCACAATGACCTGGGATTGGCCACCGCCAACTCCTTAGCGGGTATCCAAGCCGGCGCTCGGCAAATGGAAGGTACCATCAACGGGATCGGAGAACGAGCAGGCAACACCTCCATAGAGGAAGTGAGCATGGCCTTGAAAATCCACGAAGAAACGTTGGGCCTAAAAACCAACATCGACTCCAAGAGATTCTATAACCTCAGTGGGTTAGTCGCTCAACGAATGAACATGCCGGTGCAAGCCAACAAAGCCATTATCGGTCGCAATGCTTTTGCGCACAGCTCAGGCATCCATCAAGACGGGGTGCTAAAGAATAAAGAAAATTACCAAATCATGAACCCCGAAGATGTCGGTTTCCCCTCGCACTCCATTATCCTCACGGCAAGAAGTGGGCGCCATGCGTTAAAACACCGTTTGCAGCGGCTGGGTTATCAAATTGAGAAAATTGATTTGGAGAAGACCTATGCCAATTTCTTGAACATGGCCGATCGCATCAAAGAAGTAAACGATGAAGATTTAAAAATACTAATGGGCGGCAAATTACAAGATCAACAAACGGGAACCGGAGGGGTCAAGATCAAATTGGTCCAAACCATGTCCGGAAACCCCTTACGACCTACCGCTACGGTTTGTTTAGTTATCAACGGAGAAGAAAAAGAAGCCACTTCCACTGGAAACGGACCGGTCAACGCCGCTATTAAGGCCATTAAAAAAATAGTGGGAGGCGATGTTATTTTAAAATCTTTCAACATCAATGCCATCCACGGTGGGAGTGATGACATCAGCAAAGTTAACCTGCGGGTGGAGCACGAAGGAAAAACCTACAGTGGCTTCGGTTATCACACCGATATTGTCAACGCTTCTGTGAATGCCTATATCGACGCGTTGAACAAATTCTTGTAAGGCTTAACAAAATTCTATACTTTTGAAGCGTATCCGAAACTGAAATAGGCCTTTATCGGGCCACACTTTAAAATATACACACGCTATGAAACGAAAAGCGCTTGCTATTCTGGCACTGGCTATGGTTGTGATTGCCTGTCAACCCAAAGAAAAAGAAAAAGATCATGATAAAGCTATAGAAGACACCTATAGACAGGCCCTTAAAGTCTTGGCTTCCGATGACTTTATGGGACGAAAACCCTTTACTAAGGGCGAGGAGCTCACCGTCAGCTACCTACAGCAACAATTCGAAGCTCTAGGAATCGAACCGGGGAATGGAGACAGCTATTTTCAGGATGTACCCCTGGTCGATATCACCACCAAACTCCAAGACGATAAGGTAAAAGTTGAAGGCAAAAAAGGAAAACTCGAGCTGCACTCCTTGGAGGATATTGTAGTAGGGACTAAACGCGTTGTGGAAAAACAAGAGGTCAAAGCGGCTCCCGTCGTTTTTGCTGGCTTTGGGATCAACGCCCCCGAATACGATTGGAACGATTACAAAGACTTGGATGTTAAAGGTAAAGTTGTCGTGGTCATGGTCAACGACCCTGGCTTTTACAACCCGGACCTGTTCCGCGGAAAGAACATGACCTATTATGGCCGATGGACCTATAAATACGAAGAAGCCGCCCGTCAAGGTGCTGCAGGGGTACTCATCATCCACGCCACAGCTCCTGCTTCCTATGGTTGGGGGGTTGTGCGCTCCAGCTGGGGAGGCTCCAACTTATACCTACAAACCGAAAACGACAATGCAGATGCAGTGGCCATGGAAGGCTGGATCAGCGGTGAAGCCGCTAAAAAATTGTTTGATCTGGCCGGAGCCGATCTCGACAAATCCATTGAAAAGGCAAAAAAGCCTGGCTTTAAGGGACAGGACCTAAACCTCAAACTATCAGCCACCTTAAACAACAAACTCGATAAAAAAACATCTCGCAATGTAGTGGCTATGCTCCCGGGTACGGACTTAAAAGACGAATACGTTATTTATTCCGCACATTGGGATCATTTTGGTGTTGGAGAGCCTGTTAAGGGCGACAGTATCTACAACGGAGCTGCCGATAATGCTTCCGGTACTGCCGGGCTATTGACCTTGGCCAAAATGTTTAAAGAAGCGCCACAAACCAAAAGATCCATCGTCTTTCTCTCCGTTACCGGAGAAGAACAAGGATTATTGGGATCAGAGTACTATACAAAACACCCCATCTTTCCGATAAAAAACACCGTGGCCGATATCAATATGGACGTCTTACAACCTTTTGGTAAAATGAAAGATATCTTTCTTATTGGAAAAGGCCAATCCAATATCGATCAGTATTTGGAAAAAGTGGCCCAAGAGCAAGACCGAAAGGTACTTGAGCCCGAGGACCAAAGCAACGGTTGGTACTACCGTTCGGACCACTTTAATTTTGCCAAGGTGGGGATTCCTACCCTCTACATTGCCAATGGAGAAGAGTCCATCGAGCATGGAAAGGAATGGGGTGCCAAACAATTGGAAGATTACAACACCCATCGGTATCACAAACCCCAAGATGAATACTCCGACAACTGGGATGTCTCGGGTACGATGTGGGACTTGGAGCTCATCTTTAAAACCGGTACCAATTTGGCCAATACCGATGCGTTCCCAACTTGGAACGAAGGGGTGATGTACAAAAAAATTCGGGAAGAAAGCCGAAGAAAATAACGGTAAAAAAGAAACCAAAAACGAAACCTACACCGATCGTAATCCTTCGAAAAGTGTAGGTTTTTTTACGATTATACGAGGGGTTAGCCCCATAAAAACCTGCAATCAACATGAAAAAAAACACCTTATTACTCCTCTTCGCACTAGGCCTGCTCTTCTCCTGCCAGAAAAAAGAATCGCAAACCAAAACTGAGGATGCCACCTATGAAAAGCTTTTTAGAGAGGCAGTCAGCACCTTGGCCGCCGATGAATTTATGGGAAGGAAGCCTTTTACCAAAGGAGAGGAACTGACCTTAAACTACTTAGAGGATCAATTCAAGGCCATAGGGCTAGAACCGGGAAACGGGGACAGTTATTTCCAAGAAGTCCCCATGGTTGATATTTTTTCCACCATAAAGGATGATAAAATCTCCGTAAAAGGAAAAAAGGGCTCCCTGTCCTTTACACCCTTAACGGAAATTGCAGGAGGCACCAAGCGTGTGGTCAAAACCCAAGAGATCACCGATGCGCCCATCATCTTTGCCGGTTTTGGAATTGACGCGCCGGAATACAATTGGAATGACTTTGAAGGCGTTGATGTGAAAGGAAAGGTCATCGTGGTGCTGGTCAATGATCCCGGGTATTACGATTCCGACCTGTTTCAGGGCAAAAACATGACCTATTACGGGCGCTGGACCTACAAATTCGAAGAAGCTGCCCGACAAGGCGCTGCCGGAGTATTGATCATCCATGCCACCGCGCCTGCCTCTTATGGTTGGGGTGTGGTTCGATCCCATTGGAGCCGCTCAAACCTCTATATGGAATCCAAAGACGGGAACAAAGATGCTGCTGCCCTAGACGGTTGGATTTCCGCAGATGCCGCTCAAAAACTATTCGATTTTGCCGGTTTGGACTTGAACAAACTGACCGAAGAAGCCAAACAACCCGGCTTTAAAGCCGTTCCCTTAAACCTCACGTTTTCAACCACCTTGGAAAATACCATCGATCGAAAGGTTTCCAAAAACGTAGCAGCGGTACTCCCGGGAAGCGATCTGAAAGATCAATACCTCATTTATTCAGCGCACTGGGACCATTTGGGTGTCGGTGAACCCATAGACGGGGACAGTATTTATAATGGCGCCGCCGATAACGCTTCCGGTACGGCCGGCTTATTGACCCTAGCCAAAATGTTTAAGGCAGCTCCACAAAACAAACGCTCCATTCTTTTTTTAGCCGTTACAGGAGAAGAACAAGGCCTGTTGGGCTCAGCATATTATACACAAAACCCCTTATACCCTTTATCCAAAACCGTAGCCGATATCAACATGGACGTCCTTCAACCTTTTGGAAAGATGAAGGACATCTTTCTCATTGGGATGGGCCAATCCAACATCGACAACTATCTGATTGAAGCCGCCGAAAAGGTCAATCGAAAGGTTCATGCCCCTGAAGATCAAAGTGACGGCTGGTATTACCGGTCCGATCATTTTAACTTTGCCAAAGCAGGTATTCCCACGCTGTATATTGCCAATGGGGAAGAATCCATCGAACACGGGGCTAAGTGGGGTAAAGAGCAAATAGAAGCGTACAACACCCATCGGTATCACAAACCACAAGATGAATACGCCGACGATTGGGAGGTCTCGGGAATTCTATCCGATTTGAAGCTCCTCTACAGCGCCGGCCAAAAGCTAGCCAATACCGATGAGTTTCCCACCTGGAACGAGGGCGTAATGTATAAAAATACCCAGGAGCAAAGCCTGCGTCAATAAACTTTTATTCCCAAAAATAAAATGGCTGCCTCAACATCGAAGCAGCCATTTTTTATTCTAGGTATCCTTTTAAAGGAGCTTATTTAATGATGACCCCGCATCCGACACGGCCACCTGCATCTCCTGTAGGTTGTGTTTTAAAATCATCCGCTCCTTCGTGAACGACAACGGCTTTCCCCACGATGTTCTTAGCCTTGTCATCACAGTCGATACACCACTGGTCCGTTTCAAAAGTAATCGAGGCTTTTCCGTCTTGATCTACTTTTAAATTACCAATGTCTCCTTTGTGATAACCGTCTTTAGAGTCCCATTTTCCATGTTCCTCATTCATCGGGTTCCAGTGTCCTCCTGCAGAAGTTGCATCGTCTGCACTACAGTCTCCCTTCTCATGAAGGTGGATAGCTTGTTGTTTTCCGGCTTCTAATCCCTCGAGTTCCCCTTCTAATTTCACCTTCCCATCTTCCTCAGTGAAAACGAGTTGACCGGTTACATCACTGCCACTTTTGGAAGCAATATCAACCGTTAGGCTTTTGGTAGCCGGTTCGGCTTCTTCCTGTACTTCGGGCATTTCTTGTTCTGTGGCTTGATCAGCCTCCTTACTCTCTTTTTTGCCGTCCTTGCAGCTTACAAAAGCCACTAGAGTCAGGCACAAAAATAGAACGCTAAATTTTTTCATAATCTGGTAGATTTTTTAGTTTACGATGTAAAAATACCATTTCAAAAGCCCAACAAAAAGTTTTTACACAAAATTTTATAAAAAACAAACGCAAAAACTTGCACAATACAGATTTCTTTTCAAAATTTGTGGTCCTTATGAAAAAGATACAATTACATAACCAATGGTGGTGGCACGGAATTTCATCAGAAACGCTGTGTAGGG